>JAFDZJ010000059.1 GCA_018266965.1 Bacteroidota bacterium | reverse complement strand
ATATTACCTTTCAAAGTTTAAACTAAAACTTCAATCTTTTTATAGAAAATCTTAATAGCTTGGGAGAGTTCTTGTAGGGATTCCGAATTTTTGTAGGGATTGTATTTCTCCATTTCCAATTTTTTATTTAACAATGAAAATTCGAGAAGGTATTCTTGTTTATCATTCGTTTCCAAATATTCTTGGAGAGTTGTGTGATATTTTGTTTGGAAATCTTGTTGGACTTCTGTAAAGAAATCTTGATAAGATTTTAAAAACACTTCATCACTGTTTTTAGATGCCAATAGCTCAAAATAATTATAATAACTTTGGAAGTCTGTTTTTTTGTTTTTTCTAATTTCCAATTCTGTTTCTGCAACGGAGCCAATTGGTTTTGGAAGAGTTTTCGATGTGGGTTTACTGCTTTTTTTAGCTTTTATAAAACGATTTACAATGAAAGAAAAATAAAACAATCCAAACACCAAAGCCAAATTAATCCAAACAAATTTCCAATTGATTTTGGAGCTTTCATCAACCTTCAAGTCGGCAGTTTTCAAGATTGGATTTTCTACTTTATCCAAAACAGTATTGGTATAATTATTCATTTTTTCCAATGTAGATTTTGTATTTTCAAACTGTTCCGAAGTAAGTATATTGAGTGGTAGCACTATGTTTCCTAGGTCGAAATATTGTTTTTTATCATTATCAAAATAAGAAAAATGATCGGTTTTCAGTGTTATTTCTCCCGATTTTTTAGGTACTAAAATATAGTGTGCCACAATTTCTCCTTGATAGCTATTGCCATTGGAGATGATATTTTTGGTGATTTTTGGTGGATAAAACTGATAGTTACTAGACGGGTACAGTACTGGCAATGAGAGTTTGTGAAGGTTTCCTTCTCCTGATATTTTCAAAAAAATATCGATAGGTTTTCCTACTTCTTGAAACTCTTCGGTGGAATTTTTGGTAAGTGAAACTTCAAAATTACCAATAGCATTTTTAAAATTGGCAGGAGAATTTTCCGGTAAATTATTTACCGAAATTTTGGATTTTGGCGAAATCAATCTATGGTTTTTCCCGTTATTTTTGAAAACTGCAACCGCATTAGGAACCTCTATTTTCCCTGGTTGGTTGGGTGTAATGGAATATTCTGCAATGGTTTGGCTTAAGAAATTTGGAAATTCTTCGGAAGGTTCTATTTCGGAAGGTTTCGTATTGATTATTTCTACATCTACAGCCTTGCTATGAGGCAATTGCACATTAGTCACCTTTCGGAATTGGTCGTAATCCTTGCTATACACTTTTATTACCGCAACAGTAGATTGAAACTGATAGACTTCCTTGTCTTTGATTTCGACATTCAAAAACAAGTCATTATTATTTTTAGAAATCGAATTGTTTTCTACGCTTTTTTTATCGGCTTCTTTTACAAAAATATCAAAAGGTTCGGATTTGTACATTTTTCCATTCACTTGTACCAATGCACTACCAATTTTCAGCTTTCCGGATTGTTTGGGTTGCAATACTCTTTGGTAAATGATTTGGTTAATCATCACTCCTGTTTTGGAATCTACAATTGTATTTTGATCCGAGGCAGAACCCAATTCTTCAAATTTCGAAAAATCTGGCAATTTGATGGGGGTTTCTTGCACCAAATCATTCCCATTGATTTGGAGAATGAAGGTAATGGTAAATTTTTTATTTTGCTTGAATTCTTTTTCATCGGTCAATCCAACAATTGTTACCTGCCCAAAAACATTTAAGGCAAATAGAAAAGATAATATTTGGATTAATTTCAATTTCATCACCAATCTTTTTCATTGCTTTCCGGAATAGAATAAGCATTTTTATTGAGGATTTTTCTAGTGGTATTTTTTTCTTTTTCTCCCACTTTGTCTAGGATAGCATCTTGTAATTCTCTGGACATTCCGGGAGATTTCCCATCTTTGTTATCATTATTTCCATTGCCATTGCCTTGTTCATTTTTTTGATCTCCTCCGCTGTTTTGTTGTGGATTTTCTCCTTGTTCTTGTCCTTTTTTTTGTTGATCTTGGTTATTTTGTTTGTTTTGAGGCGAATTACCCTCTTTTTTTTGTTGTTGTTCTTGATTTTTCAAAGATGCTATTTCGAAATTTTTTCTGATGGTTTCATTGTAAGGGTCTAGTTTCAGGGCTTGTTTGTAGAGTTTTGCAGCTTTGTCCGGCTGTTGTTTTTGCATTTGTACATTTCCTTGGTTGTAGAGACTAGCCATTTTGTCGGACGAATTTTTTGCCAGTGCGGTTGCCTTTTTGTATTCGGCATCTGCTTGGTCATATTGCTTTCTTTTGTATAGTGCATTTCCGAGATTGTAGTGAGCAGCAAAATCATTGGGTTTGGACTGTATAGCTTCCAGATATTTGGAAGAGGATTTTTCGTAATTTTCGGACTTATAATCTTGGTTTCCATCGTAGATTAGGGCATTGTAATCTTTTTGTGCAAAAAGATTATTAACAGGAAATATCAAAAGGAAAAAGATTAATAAAAGTAAAATTTTCTTCATAGGCACTTTCCTATATTTTTCATCAAAGGAAAACAAGTTTTTCATCTGTGCAAATGTATTCTTTTTAAATGTTAATCAACAGATTGATAATGTTAAATTTGGGTTAAAATCCTAGTTCTACTATTAAAATCACTAGTCAATTTCCAATAATTTTATTTAATACAAAAATTACTATAAGTTGAAATCTTTTTTGGGATTAAAAATGAAGATGATAAAAAAGCAAACTAAACTTACCAACAGTGGATATTGATAGTATCTTTCTGCTTGATCGGTATTGATCCAAGTTGTAGTATCGGAGGTCAATTTACCTAAAACAGATTGTAATTTTCCAACCGAATTTTCCAAATTATTTCCTTCTATATATTCTCCACCAGTTTTGTTTGCAATATCTTTCAAATCATCGGGTTGTAATTTGGAAATAATGGTTTCTCCGTTGTTAATGTCTGTTTTGTACCCCATCAATTGTCCCATGAGGTAGGTTGGTATAGGAGCTCCTTCTTGTGTACCAACTCCAATTGTGATTACGGAAATCCCTTCGGATTTTGCAAGTTTTATTGCATCATTCACATTGTTTTCGTTGTCCTCCCCATCGCTAATCATCACAACATGTCTGGAACCTTTTGGTATGTTTTTAAATTTTTTCACTACCTCTTGCATTGCAACCAAAAAATCAGTTCCTTGTCTTTTTACCATTCCTGTATTGATGGCATCTACATAGTTATCCGCTGCCGAAAAATCTGTAGTAAGAGGCATGATAGAAGCAGCTTCACCTGCAAAGACAACTATTCCTACTCTATCATTTTTCAAATTTTGCAATGAGTTGAGAATGATATTTTTGGATAGTGTCATCCGATTAGGTTCCACATCTTCGGCATTCATAGAGTTGGAAACATCTAATAAAAACATTATATTATTCATGTTTTGTTTGGATTTCACCGTAACAGAACCTTTCATGAAATCCGCTATCGATAGTGCCAAAAACAAAAGTCCAATTGTGTATAAAATCGGTATTGCTTTGGAAAACTTATGGGTAGGTTGAAAAAGCAAATCTTGAAACCTGCTTTCTGCGAAAATTTCTCTTTTTTTATTTTTCCATTTAATGAAATTTAGCATCAAAAAAAGCATTACCAATAGTAATGGTATCAAAGCTAACCCCCAATAATTTCCTATTGTCCAATCCATGATTATACTATTGATTTATAAAAAACCCAACGAAGTAATCCATCTAAAATCACTATAAAAAATGCAAAAAACAACAAATACTGAAAATAGTCTTTGTAGTTGTAGAGTTTATTATTTTTGACATCGGATTTCTCCAATTGGTTGATTTGTTCGTATATATTTTCCAAGCTTTTGTTGGAAGTAGCTCTATAATATTTTCCACCGGTGGTTTCTGCAATTTCTTTTAGTGATGGTTCATTAATCCTTACTTCTTGTTCCGTAAAAATAATATCTCCAAACGCATCGGTTCTAGTTGGGAAAAGTGCGTAACCATTGGTTCCAATTCCGATAGTATATACTTTTATACCATTGCTTTTGGCAAGTTCTGCAGCTACTTGTGGAGGGATTGCGTTTTCAATATTATTTTCTCCATCAGTCATCAATATGATTATTTTGCTTTTGGATTTTGCTTTTTTAAGATGATTAACCGCCACTGCCAATCCTTCGCCAATGGCTGTTCCTGGATTGAGTTCGAAAGGGTTAAGATTCTCCAATTCATCTATAACCACTTGGTGATCTGTTGTTAGTGGTACTTTTGGAAAGGCTTCTCCGGAATAGGTTACAAGTCCTATCCTATCGGATTGTCTTTGATCCACAAATCTTTTAGCAATATTTTTGAGAGCTGTAAGTCGATCTGGTTCCAAATCCTTTGCCAACATAGAGAGCGAAACATCTACTGCCAATATTATATCGATACCTTTGGTGTCATCATAATCCGAGGAGATATTGTATGATCTAGGTCTGGCTAATGCAAGTATGATGGAAGACAACACCAAATATTTGGAGAATTTTAAAAAGAATAAAACGCCAACAAATCCATGATCTTCTGTCATATTTTCTGTTGAAGGAATGGAAATTCCTATTGTTTTTTTCTTTTTATAATCTTTTACAATGATAGGTATCAACAACAAAAAAGCCAATAATAACCATGGATTGTAAAATTCAAAATTCCAAAATCTAAACATCTTTTCTTAAATTTTCAAATTCTATATCCTTTATGGAATCTTTTACCAAATTGATACAACTTGTCCAATCATTTTCCATCATTTCTTTGGAAGGAAAAATCTTTGCAAATTTTACCAAATCTCCTCTTAGGAACACATCTTCCACAATGGCTTCATTTTGTTGCGAAACGCTATGATTTTGTTTTATATAAGCAATCAAATCATCTGTCAATAACACATCTGCTGGGATACGGTATTGCTGACTAAGGAAATTTCTCATTATTTCTATTAATTCTACATAAAAAGCTCTATGATTTCCACTTTCGATATACTTTTTATTTTTCAAGAGTTGCAAGGATTTTACAGCATGATTAGTTTTGGATTGAGGACTATTTTTTATTTTTCTTCCATACCTTAAAAAAACAAAAATTAAGAAGATAATACCCAAAACTGCAATACCAATCAATAGCCACCACTTGTATAGTTGCCAATAATCTCTCAACCCCAGAGTAACTTCTTTGTTACTCATAATATCATTAATCTTGTCCTCTTTTTTTGCGGTATTAACCGCCTCCACTTCATAAGGAATTGTTTTTTGTATGGTATTACCAATTTTGAATTCTAAAGCTGGAATTGTGAATTTTCCTTCTTGAAAAATCGCAAATTCTATTGTTCTTTCATAGGTATCTTGTTTATTGAAAATACTGTCTTTAATAATTTCAAAATGGAATGGGAGTAACTTGTTTTTGGGTGCCGAAATTACTGGTTTTCCTAGCAAATTATTAATTTTTATTTGCATAACATTGGGTTCGCCAAGTGCAACTGTATTTTTTTCCACCCTAGACAATAGGGTTTGTGAAAAAGTGCAAATCCCAATGAAAAAGATGAAAAAGAATATTGTTTTTTTTATCATTTTATAATGCTTCAATGTCCAAAATGAGGAATTATTTTATCTTTTTTTGTTGAAAATATTTTATTAATGAATGTGCATAATCTTCACCTGATTTTATATTGATAAATCCGGCAGAAGAATTTTCGAATACCTCCTGAACATTTTTTTGTTGTTGTTTTTGTTTTTCAATATAATTATACCTCCATCTGCTATTGTTGGTATTTACCCAAAATTGTTGTCCAGTTTCTATATCATGGAAAAGTGCATAGCCAATAGAGGGAATTTGTATTTCTTTGTCGTCCAAAATCCTAACTGCAAGTAATGCGTGTTTTTGAGTGGTAACTCTCAAAGTTTTTTCGGAAAATTCATCTTGAAAATCCGAGAAAACAAAAACAAAAGATTTCTTTTTAAAGACATTCATCATGTACTGCAAAGTTGCATCGAGATTACTTTTTCCCGGTTGATAATTCGCTGATAAAATTTGTGAAAGTAGCGACAAAATATGCTGTCGCCCTTTTTTGGGAGGGATAACCTTATATATTTCTTTACCATATAAGATCAGTCCAACCTTATCATTATTGTTAGCTGCAGAAAATCCTATGCTTCCACAAATTTCTGCTACAAATTCTCTTTTTAGTGCATACTGTGTTCCAAAATCCATAGAGGCAGAAATATCCACCAAAAGCATTACTGTAAGTTCTCTTTCCTCTTCCATCACCTTTACAAAAGGCTCTTGAAACCTCGCAGTCTTATTCCAATCTATCCTACGGATTTCATCGCCAAATTGGTAAGCTCTTACTTCGGAAAAGGTCATTCCTTGTCCTTTCATTGCAGAATGATATTGCCCCATCAATGCGGATTCCGTTTTCCTTTTGGTACGGATTTCTATCTGTTTTACTTTTTTTATGATGTCTTTTATTTGCATAAAATTAGGAAAAAAACAGATTAATTATGGTGCTTGAATTTTGTTGAGGATTTTATCGACAATATCTTCAGAAGTAATCTCTTCTGCTTCCGCTTCAAAACTAAGTCCCATCCTATGTCGAAGAACATCTTTGGCTATGGATTTCACATCTTCCGGAATTACAAATGCCCTATTATTGAGGAAAGCAACCACTCTTGCAGCAATTGCCAAATTAATGGAAGCTCTTGGAGAAGCACCAAAACTGATGTAGCTTTTCAAATCTGTAAGTCCATATTTAGATGGAAATCTTGTTGCAAATACCATATCCAAAATATATTTTTCTATTTTTTCGTCTAGGTATATTTGGTTGATGAGTTCTTTTGCTTCAACAATATTTTGCAAGGTAACCACAGATTTTATTTTTGGTTGATGTGCAGTGGAAACCATTTGCATAATTTTTCGCTCATCTTCAAAATTTGGATAATCTATTTTGCATTTCAGCATAAACCTATCACTTTGTGCTTCTGGTAACAAATATGTTCCTTCCTGATCAATCGGATTTTGGGTTGCCAATACCAAAAATGGTTTTGGTAATTGCATGGATTCATCGCCTATGGTAACTTGCTTTTCTTGCATGGCTTCTAGCAAAGCACTTTGGACTTTAGAAGGAGCTCTATTGATTTCATCTGCCAAAACAAAATTCGCAAAAATGGGTCCTTTTTTTATCTTGAAATCATTTTCTTTTACATTGTATATCATAGTTCCCACCACATCTGCTGGTAACAAATCCGGAGTAAACTGTATTCTAGAAAATTGTCCATCTACTGCATCAGCCAATGTTTTTATGGCGAGAGTCTTGGCAAGTCCCGGAACTCCTTCCAACAAAATATGACCGTTTCCTAACAATCCTACCAACAATCGATCAATCATATAATCCTGACCAATTATTGCTTTGTTAATTTCTTTCTTTAATTCCGAAAAAGTAGTATTGAGTATTTGTACTTTTTCATTGAGTAATTTTATTTCTTCTGCTTGATAAACTTCAGCCATAATTATGTAATTGAAATATTTCGTAAAATTGCGACAAATTCTTGCAACTATCAACATATTCGATGCCATTTTATAGTTAAAATTTGTTAAATATTAATTTCTATTCTACTTATTAATTCCAATATTGTGGTTTAATTGTTGATTTTAGTATTGATTTTCATTAAGATAAATAAAAAAAACTTCAACTATTCCCTATCTTTTTTGTAATTATCAGTTTTAAACATTATTTTTGACAATAATTATTTTTTTGGATATGAATTATCATTTTTCAGCCCATAGACAAACTCGAAAAAATCTTTTAGAAATACTTCAAAATACCTCAACAGAAGATTTGTTACATATACCCGATGGATTCAACAATAATATCTATTGGAATATTGCCCATTGTGTAGCTACCCAACAATTGCTACATTACTACCTGAGCGACAATCCTTTCCGTATTGATAAATTTTGGGTAGAAACCTACAAAAAAGGAACGCTTCCAAAACTAGATGTTTCGGCTACCGAAATAGAAGATTTAGGATTTCTATTGATAGAAACTTCTAAAATACTAATGAAAGATTACGATGCTGGATTTTTTCCGGAATACACAACTTATACAACAAGTTTTGGTATAGATTTGAAAAATATTCAAGATGCTATTATCTTCAACAATATGCACGAATGTCTTCATTATGGATATATTTTGGCACAAAAAAGAGCCATTTTAGGCGAAAAATATTAATTAAAAAAATTATTCAATTGAAGCAACAATACAACGACAGAAAACCAAAATTCCACAATAATTTTTCTGACAAAAAAGAACAAGACAAAGATTTTATTTTTGGACTTCGACCAGTAATAGAAGCCATAGAAGCCGACAAGACCATCGACAAAATATTTATTCAAAATGCTTTGCAAGGTGAAATATATATAGAGCTGAAAGCACTCCTATCCAAACATGGAATAAGACCCAACTATGTTCCGGTAGAAAAACTTAACCGTTTTACCAGAAAAAATCATCAAGGAGTGGTTGCATTCATCTCCGATGTTCCTTTTTATAAAATAGAAGATGTTCTGCCACAAATTTTTGAAGCCGGAAAAACTCCTTTCCTACTCATGCTGGATAGATTGACTGATGTTAGAAATTTTGGTGCCATCTGTAGAACTGCAGAATGTGTTGGGGTAGATGCAATTATTATCCCTGAAAAAGGTGCATCGCCAATCAACTCCGATGCTATAAAAACTTCTGCTGGAGCAATTTATAATATCAAAATTTGCAAAGAAAAAAATCTTGCTCATACTGTTGATTTCTTACAACAGAGTGGTATAACCGTGTTTGCAGCCACAGAAAAAGCTCAAAAATTAATCTATGATGTCAATTTTTCCGAACCTTGTGTAATTGTTATGGGTAACGAAGAAACAGGAATTTCCAAAGAAGTCTTACACCATGCCGATGAGAAAATAAAACTTCCAATAGAAGGAAAAACCCAAAGCCTAAATGTTTCCGTAGCTTGTGGTGCAATTTTATATGAGGCAATCAGACAGAAAATATCCACTCTATAAGTTCTGTTTTTTAAGCTTCTAAAAAAAAGTAAAATATTGGATTTAAACAACTCGTTATAAATACTGAATCCACCTTTTACAATACAATTTATTTTGATTATGAGAAATATTTGGATAGCATTCATTTTGATAGTATCGTTTGGTAAATTCAACTCACAAAATTTATCTTCTCCTACCCCACCAATGGGTTATATGACTTGGAATTTTTTTGGAGACAACATTACCGAACAAGATGTGAAAACCCTTACCGAAGCCATGGTTACTAGTGGATTACGAGATTTGGGTTATGATTATATTTTTATAGATGATGGTTGGCAAGGCGGAAGAGATGCAAAAAATAATATGATTGCTGATCCAAAAAAATTTCCTTCCGGATTGAAATCATTAACCGATTTTGTCCATAGCAAAGGAATGAAAATAGGAATTTATTCCGATGCTGCTCCTCTTACCTGTGCTGGCTACACTGCTAGTCTATATTTTGAAGAACAAGATGCAAAATCCTTTGCAGATTGGGGCTTTGATTATCTAAAATACGATTATTGTGGTGCTCCTTCTGATTGGCAAACTGCCATTGCAAGATATTCCAAAATGTCCGAAGCAATAAAAAAAACTGGAAAAAATATTGTCTTCGGAATTTGCGAATGGGGAGATAGAGAACCTTGGCTTTGGGCAAAAAAATCCGGAGGACAACTTTGGCGTACAACTGCCGATGTAAGGGACAAATGGTATAGTGGACAAAAAAATACAAAACCTCATGAATTACATGGACACGGTGCAGGAATATTGGATATACTCAACATAAATGGTGGACTTGATGTATTTGCCGGACCCGGTGGTTGGAATGACCCAGATATGTTGGTGGTTGGATTATATGGCAAAAAAGGACCTTCCGGAGATTTAGGCGGTATTGGTTGTACGGATACAGAATACCAATCCCAAATGAGTCTTTGGTGTATGATGTCCGCACCACTTATGATTACTTGCGATGTAAGAAACATGAACGAGATTACAAAAAAAATACTGACAAACAAAGATATAATAGCCATAGACCAAGATGTGCTGGGCATACAAGCCAAAAGAAAAATATATAATGACACTTGGCAAGTTTTTGTAAAACCTCTTGCCAATGGTGATATTGCTTTGGCAGTGTTGAATACCTCCAACAACAGTAAAAATATTTCACTTGACCTAAATTCGCTAGGGATTTCAGAAAAAAATCAAGCTTTTGATGTATGGACTAAACAAAAAATAAAATTAAAAAATGATTTCACAGTATCTGTAAACTCTCACGAAACCAAAGTATATAGATTTTCAAAATAAAATCTTTTTCATTGGGACTAATGAATTATATATTACCCAACAAAAGAAATAACATTAACAAATCCAAACATCAAGGATTTTATTATCTTCTAAATAACCTTCCAAGTGGTCATTTTCATCTACCCTAGCAACACCTTTTGGCGTACCTGTGAAAATAATATCACCCACCCTCAAAGTAAAATATTGGGAAACAAACGCTATTATCTCATCAAAAGAAAAAAGCATACGATTGGTATTCCCCAGCTGTACAGATTGTTGATTTTTCTTTAATTCAAAATGAAGTTTTCCTAAATCGAAATTATTTTTTGGGATAAATTCGGAAACCACTGCAGAACCATCAAAACCTTTTGCCAATTCCCAAGGAAGTCCTTTTTCTTTGAGCTGATTTTGTAAATCTCTTGCAGTAAAATCTATTCCCAAACCAATTTCATCATAATGCTTATGTGCATTTTCTTTAAGAATATATTTTCCTCCTT
>JAFDZJ010000058.1 GCA_018266965.1 Bacteroidota bacterium | reverse complement strand
TGAACCTTATAAAAGACTTTTCTGGTCTTTATTGCTAATAAACGCATCAATAAACATGAAAAAAAGAAGAGAATATCAAAGTTCTGAACTTGTAATTTTTTTTGCTAAAAAATATGGTTTTGAAGAAAAACTAAAAGCCTTTGAGGTAAAAGATTTTTTGGAAGAATATTTAGATGATGTTTTTTTTCAGGAAATAGAGCAAGTGAATTTGAAGGGTAAAAAACTTACCATCAAAATAAAATCACCAATTTTCAAAAACGATTTTCGCTTGAAAAAGGATTTTTTTCTAAAAAAATTCAACGAAACATTTGGCGAAAACAGTTTTGATGAATTAGTTGTATTATAATAAATATTATTTCAACTCGATATTATTCATTTGTCTCATTACCCAATTGTGTTTGTTGGACAGATATGCCGAAGGATTTTTAGGGTCATACTTTTGTGGATTTGGCAGTACAACAGCAATCCAAGCTGCCTCACTCTTGGTAAGATTTTTTGCAGATTTCCCAAAATAATACTGGGAAGCTGCTTCTATACCAAAAACTCCTTGACCCATCTCGATAGAATTCAGGTATCTTTCCAAAATTATATCTTTGGACCAAACTTTTTCTATGATGAAGGTATAGACAACTTCCAGACCTTTCCTAATCCAGCTTCTGCCCTGCCAAAGAAAAATATTTTTTGCTGTTTGTTGAGAGATAGTACTTCCTCCTCTTATTTTTTTCCCTTTTTCGTTGTGTGCCATTGCTTTTTCTATAGCCTGAAAATCAAAACCATTGTGGTCGAAAAATTTTTGATCTTCAGATGCGATAACTGCTTTTTTTACATTGACACCCATATCATTATAAGAAATATAATCTCTATTTAGTTTACCATAAGTAAGCAAACCTCCAATTTGTGTAATGGTAATAGGAGGATTGAAAAATCGACCCCAAACAATGAATAATACATTGATAAGGATAAGAAAATAAAATAATCTTTTGATGAATTTCCACATAATAGTAATACAGAAGTAATAGTGTTAGCTTGTATGCAAATATAATTTTTTTAATAGTAAAACCGTAGCAGAAATTTAAAGATTATTACTATAGATGAAATGTTTTCTAAATTATTGTAATTCTTTCAAAAAAGTAAGCTGGTAATTGGGTAATAAATTTGGATGAAAAATTTTTATATAATCCTTCAATACCAAATCTGCTCTTACAACTCCTGATTCAAAATAATCGTTTGCCCTATCTCTTTGTTTAGCAGTAATGGCAAATAATTTTCCATGATCGAAAACTGGTAGTTTACTATAAATAGGATTGATGGCAAGCAATGATTTTTTATTGGTATAAATTCCTATATTAACCCAAAATTGAGCTTTTTGAGCTTGTGCAAACACTTCCTCAAAACTCATTGGTACCGCTTTGGAATTTTTATTGTCCTTCAATATATAATTAGCTCCCGCATCCGAAATCAAATGTGCAGACACAGTATTTCCACCAGGCATATACCAAAGATTTCCGTACATTTCGTTGGCAATAACTACTGGCTTTATTTTTTCTTTTTTTGCTAAATTGGATAGAGAATAATAGTCTTTTTCAATAGTTTGATAGACGGAGTCCGCCTTTGATTTGCAACCTAAAAACTCACCAAATAATTCTACTATTTTTGATTTTTCTAATGGAATTTCCTCCAAATATTCATCGATAAATATAACCTCTATTCCATTTTTTTTCAAAAGAGAATAGGTGTTTTCAAAATTTTCAATATAATTGGTAAATACTGCATCTGGTTGCAAAGAAATTATTTTTTCCAAATCGTATTTGGCTTCATCTCCAACAGAAATTATTTTTTTTTGGTCGATTAATTGGAGTATATTTTGAGAATAGATGTATTCCGGACTAGAAATTCCTACGATAGAATTTTCTTTTTGCAATAAAGTAAAATACCCTACCAAACTAGCATTGAGAAGTACCACTTTCTTGAAAGGTAATTTACTATTGGGGATTTTATAAAGATATTTCCCAGATTTCAATTCAAAAAAATCATTTAATTTTTGGTAGTGAATCCTGTTGGATATAGTAATCCATTTTTTTTGTTCTTGATTTTCAGGGCTTTTGCAACTTGACATTGTTATAAGCAACAATATCCATAATATTTTCAAATTCATACATCAAATTAAGTGAAAAAAATGTATATTTGCAAACCTAAAAACATGGACGCGTAGCTCAATTGGATAGAGTGCCAGATTACGGCTCTGGAGGTTGAGGGTTCGACTCCTTCCGCGTTCACAAGGTTAATAAGTTGTACCACAATATACTTTTGAAAGTTGTTGTGGTATTTTTTTGTGGAAAATATTAGTAGATAAAAAAAAGACTACCCCAATGGGATAGTCTTTTTAGTATTTTAAAAAACGAAAATTGATTATGCTTCTTCAGTTTTCGCTTCTTCAGTTTTTGCTTCAACTTTTTTAGGAGCTTCTACCGGAGCATCAGAAACTACATCAAAATCGAAATTGTATTCTACATTTCTATGCAATCTGATTAGTGCAGTAAATTTACCAGCAGTTTTGATGTTGTTACCAGGGATTTTTATGTATTTTCTATCCACAGTTACACCAGCTTTTGCCAATTCTTCGGACAAGTTAGCATTGTTGATAGAACCAAATAGTTTGTTACCACTTCCTACTTTTGTAGCAATAGTAAGCGATATTTTTTTCAATTGTTCTACAATTCCGTTTGCAGTTGCGATTAGTTTTGCTTCTTCTTCTTTTCTAGCTTCCAAAGTAGCTTCTAGAGCAGCTTTGTTTTTTGGCGTTGCTAGCAATGCAAATCCTTGTGGGATTAGGAAGTTTCTTGCATAACCAGGTTTTACATTTACGGTATCAAACTCAAGTCCTAAGTTTTCTACATCTTTTTTTAGGATAATTTCCATGTTGTTGTCTTGTTTGGGTTTTAGAAGTTAGAGATTAGAAGTTAGAGATTAGAAGTTAGAAATACTTCTATATCTTTTCTTTCTATATTCTAAAAACAGTTAGAATTAAATTTTATTTATTCAGCAACAAAAGAAGTAAGCGAACCTACTTCTTTTATTATTTTTTTTTGCTCATTTCAAAAGGTCAGCCACATAAGGCAACATTGCCAAGTGTCTAGCTCTTTTTATAGCTGCAGAAACTTTTCTTTGGTATTTAAGAGAAGTACCTGTGTATCTTCTAGGAAGTATTTTTCCTTGTTCGTTTACGAACTGTAATAAGAAATCAGCATCTTTGTAATCTACATGCTTAATTCCATATTTTTTGAATCTACAATATTTTTTTTCAGATTTTGTATTGATATCTAGTGGTGTAAGGAATTTCACTTCGGATTCTCCACCATTAGAGGCTTGTTTTGCCATATCGTCTATTGCCATGTCTTTGTTTTTTGAGGGTTAAAAAAAATAATTAAGCTTTTGCTGATTTCAATTTTGTTCTTCTTGTTACAGCGTACTCAACAGCGTGTTTGTCTAATTTTGTAGTTAGAAAACGGATAACTCTTTCATCTCTTTTGAAAGCGGTTTCCAAAGTAGCTACAACAGTTCCTTCACCTTTGAATTCGATAAGGGTATAAAAACCATTCTTTTTCAATTGGATAGGATAAGCCAATTTTTTTAGTCCCCAATTTTCTTTGGCAACGATTTCGCAATTGTTAGAAGTCAAAAGATCTTCAATTTTTTTCACTGCTTCCTCCACCTGCGAGTCAGATAGAACGGGAGTTAAAATGAAAACAGTTTCGTAGTTGTTCATAATATTACTATATTTAATTAAAATTTCGAGGTGCAAAAGTACAAACTTTATTTAGAAATAAAAAACATTTTGCAATAATTTCAATAAAAAAAGAAAAAAATTATACAGCTCATCATTAAAATTAACAAAGAATTTTTATTCTATTTTTAGGAAGTATCATAGTTTCGGAAGTCCATTAAATTAGCTGAAAAAACATTGTATTATAATTTTTTCAAATACGAACACTGTACAATTCCCCTATATTGTGATATAAGTTACATACAAATTCATAAATTTACATTATAATTGCTAATTGATATATCGTATTAATAATGCTGACTTTCAATATTACAAATATGGAACACTTTAAAACTGAACTAAAAGAAGAAATAATAAAAGCTGGAGAATTGAGAGTTTTTCACGCTGGCACAACAATTTTGGATATGGATTCGTATGTTAATTATATCCCAATTGTAGTATCCGGAAGTATAAAAGTAATAAGAACTGAGGAAGACGGCAGAGAAATCCTCCTCTACTACATACAATCCGGAGAAAGTTGCATTGTGTCTATTTTGTCCGGGTTGAAACAGGACACCTCCAAAATAAAAGCGGTAGTAGAAGAAGATGCGGAAATAATTATGGTATCCATACCAAAAGCCAAAGAATGGTTAAAAACTTATCCGGAATGGACAGATTTTATATTCACACTCTATCAAAAAAGATTTGAAGAATTATTGGATATTGTAAATTCGGTAGCGTTTCAGAAAATTGATGCTAGAATTTTACATTTATTAAAACAAAAAAGCAATCTGTACAATAATTTGGAGATTACAGCTACTCACCAACAAATTGCAGACGAGCTTGGTATTTCCAGAGAGGCTACTAGTAGAACCTTGAAACAAATGGAAAACAACAAACTTATTTCACTTTCTAGAAATAAAATTAGGTTACTGTAATCCATATCACAGAAAAATAATTTGTGTAGATATAACTTTGCAACAAAATATAATTACAATGTTAGACTTTTTCAAAAAACTATTAGGTACGGAAACGGTAGATTTCGCAGACTTGAAATCCAAAGGTGCAATAATTGTAGATGTACGATCCAAATCCGAATTCGAAAGTGGACATATAAAAAACTCTATCAATATCCCACTGAATAACCTATCACAACAGCTTAACCGATTAAAAAACAAAGAACAGATTATCATCACTTGTTGTGCTTCCGGAATGCGTTCTGCAAGTGCCAAAACCATTTTGAAAAACAATGGTTACACCCAAGTCTATAATGGAGGTGGTTGGTACGGATTACAAAATAAGTTATAATTTTTTATTTAATGAAAATAGTAACTCTATAATTGATGTGCATTTCCACATCAATTTTTTTTTATCAAAATTCACTCTGTAATTTTAATGTATTTGTAAAATACACCTTATTTATCTATACAAAATTACCTAATCCGAAATCCGCAAAAATTTTAACAAAAGTTTAACTACAATTCCTCATATATTATTTTTAGGTTCTGTAAAAAAAGAATAATTTGGCTCATTATAAAAATCAATTTGTATGAATAAATTTATGACAACTATTGTTGTAGCTGCAATGGCTACAACCAATGTATTTTCACAAAACATTCCCGTAGATGCAAGTGTAAGAATTGGTACACTCCAAAACGGAATGAAGTACTACATTAAGAAAAATTCATTACCAGAAAAAAAGGTAGAATTTCGGTTAGCCATCAATGCAGGTTCTATTTTGGAAAATGATGACCAAAGAGGTTTGGCTCATTTTATGGAACACATGAATTTCAACGGTACCAAAAATTTTCCAGACAACAAATTGGTTGATGTTTTGCAAAGTATCGGTGTGAAATTCGGACAACACCTCAATGCCTATACAAGTTTCGACGAAACTGTATATATGCTTCCAGTACCTTTGGACAAGCCAGGAAACTTGGATTTGGGGCTAAAAGTTATGGAAGATTGGGCTTTTAATGCCTCACTTACCGATGTACAAATCAACAAAGAAAGAGGAGTGGTACTAGAAGAATTAAGACTAGGATTGGGAGCAGACAAAAGAATGATGGACAAATACTTGCCAAAATTATTGTACAAATCTCATTATGCAGATAGATTACCTATTGGTAAAAAAGAAATTTTAGAAAATTTCAAACCAGAAACTATCCGACAATTCCACAAAGACTGGTACAGACCCAACCTCATGGCTTTGGTTGTAGTTGGCGACATCAATGTGGACGAAATTGAAAGAAAAATAAAAGAAAATTTTAGTAAATACAAAAATCCAGACAAACCAAAAGAGAGAAAAGTATTTGATTTGCCTAATCATGCAGAAACTTTGGTAGCCATAGAAACCGATCCCGATGCGACCAATTCTAGTATCCAATTCATCATGAAGGACAAAGATGCCTACACTCCCGACATTACTGTGGAACAATACAACAAATCCATAGTAGAAGGACTTACTTCCCAAATGATTAATAACAGATTAAGAGAACTAATCAACTCCAACACTCCTCCTTTCACATTTGGTTCTGTATATCATGGAGGAACTTTTTCCCGAACAAAAGAAGCTTTTCAAGGGTACGCTCTTACAAAAGAAGGCGACCAACTCAATGCACTGAAAGTTTTATTAGAGGAAACCGAAAGAGCAAAAAAATTCGGATTTACCAAAGAAGAATTAGAAAGAGCAAAAGCACAAACACTCTCCAGAATGGAAACCTCATATAAGAATAGAGACAAAACAGAAAGTGATAATTTTGTTGATGAGTATGTGAGAAACTTTTTAGAAAAAGAACCTATGCCTGGTATTGCTTGGGAATACGAAAATTACAAAAAAGTAGTTCCAACAGTTACAGTGGAGCAGGTAAATAATGTTGTAAAAGACTTTGTAAAAGACGATAGCAGGGTAATTGTAATTACAGGTCCAAAAAAAGAAACTGTAAAAATGCCAACCGAAGCACAAGTGCTAAAAATATTTGATGATGTTAAGTTGGCACAACTAAAACCTTATGAGGAGAAAGCAGTCATAAAACAATTGGTAAAACCTTTCAAATCCGATGGAAAAATTACCAACACCGAAACCGATGCCAAATTAGGCACTACAACTTGGACTTTGAGTAATGGAGCCAAAGTTACTTTCAAAAAAACAGATTTCAAAGATGACGAAATTGTTTTTTCCGCAAGAAGTCTAGGAGGAAACTCTCTAATTGCCGATGCTGATTATATAAAAACACAATTTGCTTTTCCTGCATTGGCAGAAGCTGGTGTCAATGGTGTTTCCAAAGCAGACCTTACCAAATATCTAACTGGCAAACAAGCAAGTGTAAATACCAGTATTGGTGGACTTACTGAAAATCTATCCGGAAGGACTATTCCAAAAGATTTAGGAACTGCAATGGAGTTGGTATATGCCTATTTTACAGGACTCAACTATGATCCTGCTGCTTTCAATGCTTACAAAACCAAGCAATCCGCAATGATGGACAACATGCTCTCCAATCCTCAATTCTACTACTCCAATGAACATGCAAAATTCATGAACCAAAAAAATCCAAGATTCACAGGCATTATTCCATTGGCAGCAGATTGGGAAAAAACAGATTACAAGAAAGCCTACGACATCTACAAAGAAAAATTCGCCAACGCTGGAAATTTTCAATTCTATTTTGTAGGTAATATCGACGAACCAAAACTGAAAGAACTTGTATTGCAATACATTGCAAGTTTGCCAAGTACCGGAAAAACAACAAATTACAAAGATACCGGATACCGACAAATGACAGGGAATTTCGACAAAGTTTATAAAAAAGGGAAAGACCCCAAAAGTATGGTTAGCATTAGCTATACCGGCGAAACCAAATACGACGAAAAAGAAGCACTTGCACTTTCTGCACTTGGAGAAATTGCTACTATAAAAGTTATAGAAAAACTAAGAGAAGACGAGTCCGGAATCTATGGTGGAGGAGCAAGAGGATATATCGGAAAAATCCCTTATGGCAACTATAGTTTTAGTATTTCTTTCCCTTGTGGTCCGGAAAATGTAGAAAAATTGAAAAAAGCTGCTTTTGCCGAAATACAAAAACTAATAGAAAATGGACCAGAACAAAAAGACTTGGACAAATACAAAGAAGGAGAAACTAATGATGACAAAACAAGTATGAAAGAAAACTCTTATTGGCTGAGTAATTTGACCAATTACCAACTGCAAGGTGGGGACAAATATGAAATCATAAATCATCTGGACAAAGTAAAAGCTCTTACTACCAAAGATATACAAGCTGTTGCAAAAAAATATCTTACTATGAACAGTAGAATAACCTCTACATTAATGCCAGAATAAACATCTTAATATACAACAACCAAAAACTCCGAAACAAAAATTCGGAGTTTTTGTATTTTTTTAAATAAATTATTTTTAAATTTGATAAAAACTACAACAATGTTGGATTGGCATGACATCATCATAAGACTTGCATTAGCATCTTTTCTAGGTGCATTGATAGGCATTGAGAGAGAAAGAAAAGATTGGGCAGCAGGATTGAGAACCCACATGATGGTTTGTCTTGGCGCCAGCCTTATCATTATGGTTTCAGCTTTTGGATTTTCGGATATACTCGGAAAACCAGATGTCAATCTTGACCCTTCTAGGATTGCCGCACAGGTAGTTAGCGGAATAGGATTTCTTGGTGCAGGAATAATTTTCTCCAAAGAAGGAATCATTCGTGGACTTACTACAGCTTCCGGACTTTGGACAGTTGCCGGAATTGGTTTGGCAACAGGTAGTGGCATGTATATAGCAGCCGTTGCTACTACCATCATTGCTCTTTTTATACTTTGGGGACTGAAACCTCTGGAAGAAAAATTTTTCAAAAAATACCGACACATGTCCTTAAAAATCATTACCAAAGACTCCATTGACCATGCTTTATTTTTGAAAAATCTCCTATCCAATGAAAGTTTAAAAATTCAAAACTTTAATGTTGAAAAATCCGAGAACCAATTTGTTTTTGAATTGAAGTTAGAAAATTTTCCCATTAACAAAATGGAAAGCACATTAGCAATTATTGAACAACAAATAGAAGTTAAAGAAATCTATTGGACTCAATAAAAATTGATTAACTTTGATAGAATTTTAAATAAATTATTATGTTTTATCCTATTATTTCATTACTATTTATCATTATATTAGTCTGTTATCTTTTCTATTTGTTAATAGTAAAAAAAGATAAAAAACTTTTTCTTTCTGTACTATATCCAGGACTTTTGTTTGTAGCAATTTGGTTGATTATCTACTATTTTCTATTGAGATAATTCGGATATTGGTCATAATCCACTTACTTGTTGAGATTATAGTATCGAATTTTAAATTCATCATTTTCAAAAAAATCCAACAATGGTATTTTTATACATTTTCAAAAATTCGTAATATTTGTTTTTAATGAAATTTGTACTTATATTTGTACAAGATAAATTGTAAAATCATGCTAATTGCCAACATTTCTGATTTCAGAAAAGATATAAAATCATATTTGGACAGTGTTGTAAAAAACTTTGAAACACTGATTATTAATCGTGGAAAGGATTCAGGAATTGTTATTATGTCCCTAGAAGAATACAATGCTTTGATGGCTACAAATCATGAATTATCCTCCCGAAAAAATGAACAGCGACTAGATACTGCGATTGAAAAATTGAAAAATAAAAAATCATTCTCAAAAGATTTGATAGAAGAGTAATATGAAATATATTTTTGTTGATGAATCATGGGAAGATTATTTATATTGGCAAAAAGCCGATAAAAAGAAATTAAAACGAATAAATGATCTGCTAAAAGATATTTCCAGAAACCCATTTGAAGGCATCGGAAAACCAGAACCTTTGAAACATAAATATTCAGGATATTGGTCTAGACGCATTGATGATGAACATCGATTAATCTATAGATTTCAAGAAAATGAAATTCTTATTGCAAAATGTAGATTTCATTATGATTAAAAACTATTGATTAGACACAAATAATAAAAATGTAAAAGAAAAACTACGATAATAACTAATTTCATATTCCAAAACCATTATGAACCAAGAAGAAAATTATATAGAAACCAACAAAAAAGCTTGGAATAGCAAAGTCCAACATCATTTGGAGTCATCGTTTTATGACCTTCCTGGGTTTCTTGATGGTAAAAACTCTTTGAAAGAAATTGAGTTACAACTTTTAGGAAATATAAAAGACAAATCCGTATTGCATTTGCAATGTCATTTTGGACAAGACACCATTTCCTTGTCAAGATTGGGTGCAAATGCAACAGGAGTAGATTTTTCGGACATTGCTATAAAAGAAGCCAAAAAGTTAGCCATAGAAACCAATTCGGCAACAAAATTCATTTGTTGTGATGTGTATGATTTGCCAAATCATCTGAATGAAAAATTTGATATAATATTTACAAGTTATGGTACAATAGGTTGGCTTCCCGACTTGGACAAATGGGCAAAAATAATTTCTAATTTTTTAAAACCCAACGGAAAATTTGTTTTTGTTGAATTTCATCCTGTGGTTTGGATGTTTGATGATGATTTTTCTAAAATAGAATACAACTACTTTAATACAGATGCTATTGTAGAGAAAACAGAAGGTAGCTATGCAGATAAAAATGCTACAATTTCAAATACCAATATTACCTGGAACCACAGTTTGAGCGAAGTCATCAATAGTCTGATTAACAACGGGTTAAATATTTTGAAATTTGAAGAATACAATTATTCTCCATACAATTGTTTTAATAATACTTTGGAAATTGAACCGGGAAAATTCATTATAAAAAATATTGGCGACAAAATACCAATGACTTTTGCAATACATGCTATAAAAACCAATTAATCGACAGCTTCTTGTGAGTTTTTATTTTCTAACTCCAATAGGTATTGTCTTTTTTGGTCTTGTTCCATTTTTCGAAGTCGGATATTTTTGATGGCAACATTCAATTCATTTCCCAAAAGCATTAGGATAATATTGATATTAATCCAAACCATCACCAAAATAATGGAGCCGATAGAACCATATAAAACATTGTATTTGGCAAAATTTTTCACATAAATAGCAAAAAAATAAGTGAGCAACACAAACAAGATAGTCGTAAGCAAAGCCCCAGGAATCGCCTGTCTCCAAGCTGTAATTTTGAAACATCCTAACCAATAAAAAAGACTCAACAACAAAAAGTAAAAAAATGGAAATGAAAACCACCCAATAATTTTTGATAAATTTTTGAAAAGCCAGTAATCTTCATAATTTGGTGTAAAAAGTTTCAACACCACCTCACTGTAATACAATCCTAACAAAGAAAACACAATGATAAGCGTAAAAGAAATGGTAATTGCAAAAGAAACCAAATATTCTTTGATTACATTATTTTTCTTTTTACTATTAAGATTGAAGCCATTAATCAAAGAATGAGTGCCATTGGTAGCAAAAATTAGTGCAAAAAAAATGGTGACAAAACTGAGATTTTTGATATTTGGATTTATTACACCCTCTACATAATTGGTTATATCTTCTTGCATCTTGGCAGGAAAAAAATTATGCATCAAAACATTGAATATATAAAACTGCAACTCTGTATAATGTGGCAAATAAGGCAGTAAAGACAATATGAAAAGTAAAAATGGAAATAGCGACAGAAAAAAACTCCAAGAAATACTGGCAGCCATTCTACCAATTTGCATTCTGAAAATACCTCTACCGTATATCTCGAACATTTTCCACAAGGAAATTCCCAAAAAAGGAATATGTATTCCATGGAAAAAATCTTTTATTTTGTAAAAAAAAGGAGGTAATTTCAATTCGAACATTTATATTTTCAAAACAAAGATACTACAAAGGATAAGATTAATCAAATCCAAAGGAAATAATATGAAATGTTAGCTAATTTTTCTAACAGATTTCATAATTAAAATCATATTTCAAAACCGTTTTATACCTTATATTTGCCAAAAAAATTTAAAAAATCGAAATTTTATCTTTTAGTTAAATAAAAAAACAGCGATACTTGTGTTGTTCTATTTAATTATTTTGATAAATTTTTTCGTAATAAAAAATTAATTTCAATCATTACCAATGACTTTATCCATTTGGAGATTTTCCCATCTTGCCATCGCTATTATTGCCAGTTTGTTTTTAGTAATTGCCTCTGCTACAGGAGTTGTTTTGGCTTATGATGCAGCACAGGAAAATATCCAACCCTACAAAGCAGAAAATTTCCAACAACTCAATCTTGCCAATTCCCTACCCAACATCAAGAAAATATATCCCGAAATAACCGAAATCACTATTGATGACAATGGTTTCGTTTTGCTGGAAGGAACTGATAACGATGGTAATTCAGTAAAAGGATTCATTGACCCCAACAATGGAAAATTCTTGGGCAAACCTATCAAAAAGTCAAATTTTATCGATTGGAATACCCAACTCCATCGTTCTTTATTTCTGAAAGAAACCGGTAGATTTGTGGTTGGAATTGTGTCCATTTTACTTGCTTTGATGGCGATTTCCGGCTTAATACTCATTATAAAAAGACAACAAGGAATCCGTCATTTTTTAGACAAAATAAAAAACGATTTTACCAGTCAATATCTTCATGTTGTATTTGGAAGAACATTATTAATTCCAATATTATTTACCACACTTACAGCAACTTATCTTTTCTTGGTAAGATTTGAAATCATTCCTAAAAATAAAACTGAAAAGATAAAAACCAAAGTTCGCAACGAAGAAAAAATAGCTTTGGCAGCTTTTCCAATTTTCAAAACTACTCCTCTTTCGGAAGTCAGAAAAATAGAGTTTCCATTTATAGAAGATGATCCAGACGAGAATTTCATCATTAAACTGAAAGATAAAACAATTGCCGTAAGCCAAATCAACGGAGAAATAGTCGAAAATCAAAAATTGCCAACTGCGGAAATCTATGAAAACATGAACCTCATGCTGCATACAGGAAGAGGGAATTGGCTATTGGCTACCGCTTTGGGAATTTCTTCATTAGGAATTTTAGCATTTATATATACTGGATTTGCGATAACTTTCAGGCGTACAAAAAATAAAATCAAAAACAAATTTACCTCTGAAAATTCGGAAATCATCATCTTAACAGGTTCTGAAAACGGTTCTACGATGGGATTTGCCAATCATATCCATCAACAACTATTGTCTTTGGGAAAAAAATCTTACATAGACCAACTCAATCAATTCAAAACTTATCCAAAAGCGGAGCAGCTGCTCATAATGACATCTACTTATGGTTTGGGAGATGCACCTTACAACGCCGAAAAGTTTTTACAAAAATTGGAAACCACCATACAAACTCAAAAATTAAAAGTGAGTATTGTAGGGTTTGGTTCCAGAGCTTATGAAGATTTTTGTGCGTTCGCAGAGAAAATTCAAAATAAAATAGAAGAAAAAAAATGGGCAGAAATCATTACTCCATTGTACAAAGTAGATGACAAATCTACCCACGATTTTGTAGAATGGGCAAAAGCTTGGTCTTATCAAACTATGATTCCTTTGGCGACTTCTCCATCATTATACCAACAGAAAATTCCAAACTTGCAAGACTTTCAAGTTATCGCTAGAACAGAGATTGTGGAAGAAACCACCACTTTTATTTTGACTTTGAAACCCAAAAACAAAATAAATTTTCGGTCAGGAGATTTATTGGCAATTTATCCTAAAAACGATCACACCGAACGATTTTATTCCATAGGAAAGGTAGATGACAATTTACAACTATTAGTAAAACTCCATGAAAACGGTTTGGGTTCCGGCTATCTTTATCAGTTGAAAGTTGGCGAAAATATAAAAGCCAGATTGATGCAAAATCCAGATTTCCATCTACCAGAAAAAGCGAAAAAGGTGGCACTAATTGCCAATGGAACAGGGATTGCACCTTTCTTGGGAATGATTTACGAAAATACATCAACAGAAATACAATTATATTCCGGATTTAGAAAAAATTCCGAACTCACACAATCCTATCAAAAATTTGCAGCTATAAAAATAAATGAAGGTAAGTTAAAGGCGTTTCATTTGGCATATTCTAGGGAGGAAAATCCGCAATATGTAATGGAGCTGGTAAAAAGAGATACAAGATATTTCGCCGACCTTATCCAAAACCAAGACTACATAATGATTTGTGGTGCTTTGAAAATGCAACACGACATCGAGAAAATACTGTCCGATATTTGCAAAGAAAGTAATTTGGATTTTGAAGTTTACAAGAAATCAGGATTTTTGAGAACGGATTGTTATTAAAAATAAAACTACCAAATGTAGATTACAAATGGTAGTTTCTATGAGGAATGAAAAGTTTGCTAATTAGGAGTATTCATATTACTAGTAATAGAGTAAAAAGCACCCCAAGCTAAAATGGTTAGAATAAGAACCCAAACCCAAACGGGAATAGTTCTAGGATTTTCACTACCCTTGATAATGAAATCTTGATTTTTCCCTGTATCATAAGCATTCAACATCAATGGAACAGTACCATTGATAGTATCATTTTTGGAGAGTCCATCTACATGAATTACAGGGCCATTTTGGACTGTAAAAGGTATAATCTTGATACCTTCTTTGTTATTGAATTTACTAATAATTTTTAACTGATGCTGCCCATCTATTAATTTCGTGGTATCCAGATTAAAAACTACAGGAGGTTCTAGTTGTGCAATTGGATTGGGTTCGTCATCAATATAGATATAGACAATGGTATTGGAAGTATTCATTTTTGGGGAAATTTAAAAATTCAAAATACTATTTTTGATGTGATTGGATTTTTTATAATCGGATTTCAAAGAATATTTTATAAAATATAAAACTGTAAGTACAGAAATAATCACAATTATTCCTACAGCAACCCAATCCCAAAAACTTTGTGGACCAGCTCCATGGGTAAATCCACGAGTGATTTTGGGTTGTTTCAGATCACAGGCTTCACAAGCCTTGTATAGATTGGTAGCAATTATTATAAAAAATAATGCACTTAGATATTGTAATTTTTTCATTTTAAAATATTTATTTTATTAATTCAAATAACAATTGATATAGAAGTATTTTAGTGAAAAATTCTATTAATGTATTTGAAATTTTTATTTAATGATATTATTTTAGTTTATCCATAATAGCTTTTACATCTTGGGCGGTAACTTTTTTGCCTTGGTTACCCCAACTTGTTCTTTCATGATTAATAATGGCCGCTACATCTTCTGGTTTGAAATTAGCAGTAGTCCCAACAGGAGGCATTACACCATAAGCTGGAGCAAGTCCATTGTATCCTTTCATAATGATGGTTACATAGAGTTCCAGATCCTCACCAGTTACCACTTTATCGCCTTTCAAAGGAGGGAAAGCACCAGGGACACCTTCTCCACTAGTTTGGTGGCAAGTTGCACAATTGGTATTAAATAAGTTTTCTCCATCTGGAAGTCCATCTCCACCCGCAGCAGAAGGTTTTGCTTCTTTTTTATACAAAAATTCTTTTGGAGGCATAGATTTTGGAAGTTCGGCTTGTTTTAATGATAATAAATAAGCTACCAAATCCTTTGCATCTTGTGAGGCAACAATTTTTCCTGTAATCCCAACACGAAATTTTTCCGGTACTTTTACCTCGATGTCATTGACTCCTAACTCTGGCTTTTCTATAAACAACCATTTGTAGGAAGGCATTACAGACTCTGGGACAACAGATCTAGGATTGTATAAATGAGAATATTGCCAATCTGTACTCGGTTGTCTATTACCAACATTGGTAAGGTCTGGTCCAGTGCTTTCCGAACCTAATAGGTTAGCAGTATTTTGCCATACATTCATTCTTTTATTTCTTGCATAATCTGCTGCAATACTAGGTCTATTTCCGAATACCTGATCCATATCCACATTTCTAACCTGTTGAGTATGACAAGCAATACAACCTTCGGATACATAAATATCTTTTCCTCTTTGTTCGGAATCTGTAAGAGGTTTTGTATTAGGAAGTGGTTGATAATCTCTCATACTTTGCAAAGCTGGAAATATACATATTACTAGTGCTAAACCTACAAATAAGAGTAGTGCAGCTGTAAATAATTTTTTTTGATTATTAAAAAAGTCCATATTCTACAATCTTATTTGGCGTTTACAATAGTTAAAATTTCTTCTGGAGTATGTGGTATTACTATTTCTTTTCTTGGTACTACCATTCTATAAAAATTATAGGCAAATATAAAATGAGAAATCCACATCAATGTTCCTCCAACTGCTCTATATACCCAAAAAGGAACCGATTGGACTACACCTTTTATAAAAGGTTCTTTGTCCATCCACATCAATCCTTTTTCTGTGGAACCAATCATCAAGGAGAAAATATAAATCATTAACCCTACCAAAGCCAACCAAAAATGCAAACCAACGGTAAGACTTGGTGGTTCCAGAGAAGTAATCCTCGGAACGAGTGTATAAGTAAACGAAAACAACATAAAAGTAATAATCCCGTACATTGTCATGTGAGAGTGAGCAACAGTAAAATCAGTAAAATGCCAAACTAAATTCGCCCATCTGAAAGCCTCTGCTGTACCTTGTAATGATCCTGAAAAATAAAAAATTACAGACACAACATAAAAAGGCATGATATAGCTCCATCTTAATTTGTGCCAAGAACCTTTCATTGTCATCATAAAGTTGAAACTACCTGCAACAACAGGGACAATCATATCCACACTTGCTATAATAGCTACTGTCTGCAACCACCATGGAATTGGACTAAATATAAAATGGTGTGTACCTATTAGCGTATAAAATAATATTTGAGTCCAAAAAGCCAACACACTCAAACTGTACGAATACACAGGAGTATCCAACTCTTGTGGTAAGAAATAATACATCAACCCCAAATTGAGAAACATGAACCACATTCCAACCGCTTGGTGCATATAAAATCCTTGCACAATCGTTTCACCCAATCCATCTTGCCAAAAAGGCAAATATCCAACTATGACTATTATAGAAATAAACATCATTGCAGCAACTATATACCAATTGGATACATATATTTCTTTTGTTTTTCTGGTACTGATAGTTTTAATGAAATTATACAAACTAAATCCTATACCCAGTCCAAAAGTTCCCATTACAGGCCAAATATATTCTCTATATTCTCCACCGGCATTATTAATACCGGACATAAGACAAATAGTACCTACCAATACAGCACTAGCCATACAAAAAAGACCATAGTAACCTAATTTTATACTAAAAATTTTGGTATTCCCTACTCTCGGAACAACAAAATAAGAAAGACCAACCATAGCGGTAGAAGCCCAACCCCAAAATACCATATTGGTATGTACAGGTCGCAACCTACCGAAACTAAGCCAACTGATATGATCTGCGTCTGGCGAAACAAATTTTATCCCAAGATATTCTCCAACACTAGTACCAATTAATAGCCAAGCAATACTAACACCTATATACCAAAGTACCAATTTTTTCTCGTCATCGGGAATAGTTAGCCTAGCTTTTCTGTTTCTTTTACTTTTCAAAAACCTTATATCCTCTACTTCCTCCGCTTCAGTTATCAATCCTCTTGGATCTTCCACTATTTCATGACTACTAAGTTCATTTCCTAGAAGCTGAAACTCCAATTCTTTTTTTCTTTTTTCCAATGCCTCTATTTCGTTACTGGGCATCGATTCGATTTTTTTAAGGATTTTTTTGAGTTCAATTTTTTTCATGGTATTTCCAATCATTCTATTAAGTCGAATGACCAGTAATATCAACATAAAAATAATCGGAATGAGAAGTAGTATGATTGTAATCTGTACACTACTTTCGCTTAGGTTATTCTCCATTATTTATAGATTTTTATGAAACAATTTTTATAATCACAAAAATATTATTGAAAAAAACAACAGTTATATGACTAAAATCACTAGAAATTAATTTTATTTTCAGTATTTTATAATTATATATGAGAATTTTAAATTTAAAAATGATTTCATTGTAATTAATAATATCAATTGGGAGTATCAAAAAAAACAATAATACGAATATGGAAAAATATTATGGTTAAATAGTTTAAAATATACATTATTAACAATATTTTTTTATATTTTTGCAAAATTAATAATTTATCAAATGTTTGAAGTTTTTTCAATAAAAGAAACCCTTACCGCAACTATGATTCTTTTTGCAGTGATAGACATTGTAGGTTCAATTCCTATCATTGTAAGTTTAAAACAAAAATTCGGAAAAATAGAAGCTGAAAGAGCGACCATTGTAGCGGGACTATTAATGATTTGTTTTTTGTATATAGGAAAACAATTGCTAAACTTCATCGGGGTTGATGTCAATTCTTTTGCTATTGCCGGTGCTTTTGTTATCTTTATAATTGCACTAGAAATGATATTAGGAATTGAAATTAACAAAAGTACGGAAGCAAAATCCGCATCGATAGTACCAATAGCTTTTCCATTAATTTCCGGAGCCGGAACCCTTACTACAACCCTCTCTTTGAAAGCTCAATACCACGACATCAATATTATTGCAGCTATTATCATCAACACTATTTTTGTATATATCATTTTAAAATCATCTAATTGGTTGGAGAAAAAAATGGGCGATGCCACTATACAAGTTTTGCAAAAAGTATTTGGAGTCATCTTATTGGCTATTTCTATAAAACTTTTTACCGCCAACTTTGCACAATTGGTTGCCAATTATGTTAGGTTTTAATGAAAAGTTATTGTAATTTTGCATTTGTAAAATAATCTTTTTTAGCTTAATTGTAATCAATTATTATCAAGAAGAAATTAATATCGGTTTTTTATGAAAACAATATACAAGGTTTTTTTAGTTTTATTTGTACTATTTTTAGGTGCCAACATCTATGTAATAGACTGGAAATTAGGATTTTTCCATGAAGAAAACACAACACTTCTCATTTCATTAGTAAGCTCTATTTTGGGATTACTCCTTGTATTTGTTATGCACACTTGGAGCAAATTGGCTACGAAAAAATAGTTAAAAATATTTCTTTATTTCTTTAATTTTCTTGATTAAATTTTGTTTTGTTTATACAAAACAAAGCAATTTTATTCATTTTAAAATACACTATTTAGCAACCTAATTATATCATTAGTCAAGGGTTGCAAATAATAATTGTGATAGACTATCCAATTCTTTTTATAGGGCAAAATTTTATTAGAATTAAGAAAAATTTTATCTTTACTCTTTTAATTCAATAATTTTTGAAAAATCGTTTTTAAATTTTTGAAACATAGCATTTCTATTAAGCAAAAAAATAGTATTGAAAATGAAATATCTATCTCTAATACTTTCCTTTCTATCGGTTGTCATTTCTGCACAAACGGTTATGAAAATTGATAGTATTAGCTTGAAAGGTGTATCCGATTTTTTGGCAGATGATTACGGAAATATCTACCTCTACAAAAATAAAGATTTTTCATGGACCAAATATGATAGCATCGGTAACCAACAAGGTAGACTGATGCTTACCCAACCTTACACTTTGCAAGATGTACAAAATCCGCTAAATATTCCATTATTCTCACAAAATGCACAAACATTAAAATTTATAGATGCCAATTTCAATGAAATTCAACAAATAAGTTTAAACCAAAAATTCGGAAATATTGCAACTGCATTTGTAGAAGATTTGCAAACCGTATGGCTATTGGAAGAAAGCACCAATCGGTTGCTACAATACTATTATCGAGATGGGAAAATCATCAACTCCTACCCTATTTTCTTTTCATTTTTCAATATAAAAAATATGATAATTTATGATAAGAAAATATACTTGTTACGAGAAAAATCTTTCGAGATATATAACTTTGAAGGACAACAAATTGAGAAATCTACAATTATTGATGGTAACAAAATCGTTAGAGAAAATGACAAAATCTATATTATTTGCAAAAATGAGATTTTGGAACACAGTCCTTCTTCCGAGACAAAAATAATTTTCATAGACAAAAAAGCAAAAATTTTAACAAAAAACAATAATCGAATTTTTGTAATTAAAGAAAACAAAATATATCTTTACCCCAACAAATAAATTCAGCAAAAAGATATGCACATAGCAGTTACCGGAAATATTGGAGCGGGAAAAACCACGCTTACAACCATGTTGTCCAAGCATTATGGTTGGGATGCACAATTTGAAGATGTGGATCACAATCCTTATTTGGAAGATTTTTATGCAGACATGAGCCAGTGGAGTTTTGCACTTCAAATATATTTTTTGGGAAGTAGATTTCGTCAGGTAAAAGAGATTAGGGAGAGTGGAAAAAACATTATCCAAGATCGTACAATCTATGAAGATGCACACATATTTGCAGAAAATCTTTTTGATATGGAACTACTTTCGGAAAGGGATTTCAACAATTATAGTTCGGTTTTCAATTTGATGAAATCATTTGTTTCTGCACCAGATTTATTAATTTATCTAAAATCTGATGTCCCAAATTTGGTAAAAAAAATCTACAAGAGAGGTAGAGAATACGAAGCAAGTATCTCTATAGAATACCTCTCCAAGTTGAACCAAAAATATGAAAAATGGATCAATAACTACACCGAAGGAAAACTCCTAATAATAGAAGTTGATGAGCTGGATTTTGTAGAAAGACCCGAAGATTTCGGTACTATCTTGGAAAGAATAGAAGCCGAACTCAATGGATTATTTTAAACAAACAAAAAATATATAAAATGAATTTTTTCCAATCACCCATCTTTCTTGTCCAATTTCTTTTTGTTATCATCTATTTACTATTAGTAATAGCGATAATCTATTGGATGGTAAAAATCCTAAAAAACAGCAATGAAACTGTTAGGTTGCAAAAAGAAATTTTAGAACAACTAAAAAGAAAAGAATGATACAAATACTACACAATGTTTCTTGCTCCAAATCCAATGCAGCAGTAGAAATGGTATCGGAAAATAATATTTCTTGTGCTATCCGAAATTTTATAGAAAACCCTCTAAACGCAGAGGAAATAAAAGAAGTTTTAAAAAAACTAAATCGTCCAGTTATGGATATTGTACGGACAAATGAGGAAATATTCCAAACCAAATTTGCCCACAAAACAATGACTGAAAACGAAATAATAAATATGCTGGTAGATAATCCCATCTTGCTACAAAGACCTATCATTATAAAAGATGACAAAGCAATAATAGGAAGACCAAGCCACTTGATTGATGAGTTTTTGCAAGAAAAATAACACAAAAAAATACTATCCAATTTGGATGTATTTTTTATGATTACATTAGGATATTATCATACTCAATTGCACTCTCTTTCTTGCCAAATCCACCTCCAATACTTTTACTTCTACCGTTTGGTGAATCCTTACAACCTCAGCAACATCGGACACAAAACCTTCTTTGAGTTGAGAAATATGAACCAAGCCACTTTCTTTGATGCCTATATCTACAAAACAACCAAAAGCAGTAATATTATTAACAATACCAGGAACAACCATTCCGACTTGCAAATCTTCAATCTTTTTTATTTTGGAATCGAATTCGAATATTTTGGCAGATTTTCGAGGATCAAGACCTGGCTTTTCCAATTCTTTCAAAATATCTCTTATCCCCAAAATTCCAATTTCGTTGGTAACAAATTTTTCTGTTTGTAATCGTTTTATATTTTCCTTGTTGGCGATTAATTCTTCTATTTTTATCGCTAATGATTTTGCCATTTCTTCGACAATTTTGTAGGCTTCCGGATGAACGGACGAG
>JAFDZJ010000057.1 GCA_018266965.1 Bacteroidota bacterium | reverse complement strand
TTCAGACAAGCAGTTAGTCGGAATAAAATATTCAAGACATCAATTTGCTATAGAATGCAGAACGAAATTGAATAGTTTTTGCTTTTTAAGAAACTCAATTTCAAGACGAAATGCCACTACACACAACAAGGGCTTTATGCAAGTTGGGCGGGACGGAACTCGTTGGGCAGTAGTTTACTGTTGGGCAGCGGTAGGCAGACATTTTACTATCAACATTTATTCATACTTTCAGCAATCAAATAAAAAAGGGGTTGACCGTCGGTTGGGCTGAAGGAATACTAATCCCCACCTGCATAAAGCCCCGGACGTTACCGCCAATTATAAAAAACATCATCCTCTGAACTAACGACAAGACAAAAATGCCTTTTACATTTTCACACCCTGCAATTGTTTTGCCGTTGACATACTTACCAAAACGTTGGTTTTCACTGACAGGACTTGTAATCGGAAGTATGACACCAGACTTTGAATATTTTATAAGAATGAAAGTTGAAAGTGAATACAGTCACACTTTAAATGGACTTCTTTGGTTTGACATGCCTTTAGGACTTTTGCTATGTTTCATATTTCAGAACATTGTACGAAACAACCTGTTTGTAAACTTGCCGACTTTTTTACAATCAAGATTTTTAACATTTAAGCAATTCAACTGGAACAGACATTTTAAAGAAAACTGGTCGGTAGTGATAATTTCAATTTTGATTGGAGCGGCTTCACATCTCTTTTGGGACGGCTTCACACACAGTAATGGTTATTTCGTACAGACGATTCCCACATTGACAAACACCGTTGACCTTTTAGGTAGGCAAATACCAATTCTGAAAATTTTACAACACTCAAGTACATTAATTGGTGGACTTATAATTGCCTATGCAATTTATAAACTTCCGAGAGACAGAAACATAAAGGGAAGAATCAATCCAAAATATTGGACGACTTTTTTCAGCATAACATTGACGATAATTTTAATTAGACTTATTAGCGGGCTTGAACTAAAACAATATGGAAGCTTAATTGTAACAGCTATTTCAGCAGCGCTAATTTCATTGACATTGACACCGTTGCTAACAAAGACAACAGAACATAACTGGCGGTAACATCGGTTTGCAGCAAGTGGGGCCGAAGGAATAACAATGAGCTTTTGTAACATTATTGAGCAGTAGTTCCGGGCTGACGGAACTCTATTGAGCGATAGAATAAACAATGAACTTTTTATTATAAATTTGGCAACGGTGCTGGGCAGACGGAATTCTATTTCCCCACCTGCTGCAAGCCGTAAACCGTTATCGGCAACCCTAAAGACAACGTCCACTTAAAATAATTCCTCAACCGATTTAGATTTATCGGAAAACCAACGGGTAGAAAATTCCGTTTCAGTTTCTGAAAGCAATTGAATGGACATTAAGACTTCCTCTTCCGACATTTTCGAAAAGAAGAATTGATTGACCAAATTCATTTTTTCATAACAAGTAAGCAAAAATTTAGTTCCTTTGGCTGTTATTCGGACGGTTTTTGACCTCTTGTCGCTGTTGTTTTGCTCAAAATCAATTAATTTATCTTTTTTCAAGCGTTCTAAAATTAATAGTCCGGATGACAATTCATTAAAGTTTGAATAAATTATTTTGGTCTTGGGTGGTTTCTTCGCAAAATGAATATCGTTCAGGTAAATAAAATCGTCAATACCTGAAAGACCGCATTCCTTTAATGCAATAACGGCATAAAGATTCTGCAAACGAGAGACCCTTCCAATTATCTTGGCGAGCTTACTTAAATTATCAGGTGGCACAGTCGTTCCAGAAAAAACTTTATCTTTCTTATTTCTTTGTTTTATCAAAAAATATCGACAAAATTCTTCGATTTTCGCTTCTTTATGCTTGGCTTCAAATTCAGCCCAAAGATTTAAAAGTTCAACAGTTTTATTCATACGATATATCATTTATGATGCAAAAATAAAAAAAATACAGCACCTTTATTATTTTATCGTATTTATGTCTTATATTTGCGCTATTAACAACATAAATGATGTAATTATGGAAAACAAAATTAAAGTAGTGGGATTGGGCGGATTAATCTTCCAATCAACGAACCCAGACAGACTTGCTGACTTTTATAAGCAAAAAATCGGATTACCGCTTGAGTTAAGAACGCACGGTGGGCTTTATGAACATTGGGAGTGCGACTATCACAACATTCATTTCGCAATTCTGAAAACGGACGAAAATACGGAAGGAAATGCAATTGTAGCTTCTTTTATAGTGGATGATATCGAAACTTTGGTTGGTGAAAATAATCTAACTTTAGAGAGTGAAATACTTGCTTTAGGCGGTGGTAGTTTCGTTGGAAGAATTAAAGACCCTGACGGAAACAGAATACATTTATGGATGAACAAAAACTACCGAGAATAAAAGGGCAGCCGATAACAAACGGCTTGAACGCAAGAGCGGGTAAACGTCTTCGATTGAACATTTTTTACTAATTTTAGCGTGTCGGCTTCGATTAAAGTTTAGCGGTGAAAATTCGCTCCTGCGTCAAGCCGCAAAACCGTTAGCGGTAATTTTACCAAACAGAATGTTGAACATAAAAAAATATAATCCGATGAAGCTATAAGTAACTGTCCAAAATATATAAACTTAAACCTTTTCATTGCTTTCAAAAAGTAATGGAATT
>JAFDZJ010000056.1 GCA_018266965.1 Bacteroidota bacterium | reverse complement strand
TGATCCTTCGAACAAGAAATATATTGAATACTTAAACTTTTCTGTGGAGGATTTTCCATGCACCCCGTATTCTCCAATCCCAACGCTTTTATTTTGGGGATTCCTAAGGCTTTTATGGGTTTCATTTTGTTAAATCTTAATTGTTAAAAATAAAAATGGTGGCAGTTGCACCACCATTTCGTTAAATTAATTAATCTAAAGTACTTTCAGTTTTATCTGAATGACTTAGCTGCACATCCCTCTGCTCAAAACTCGTTTCCACTTCCAACTCCAAAGGATTCTCACAATTATCCGGATTTATTTCCGGGAAAATTGGTAATGGTTTATCCACTGGCAATCCTGTAGATTTGTCTTGCAAAATCGTTAAGGTAGTTGGCATTCTGGTAATCCAATATTTTCCTTGTGGCTCTCCGGTTGGTTGGCGTATTTCATCTATAATACTCATGTACATTGGATCACCAATGACAGGCACTTCGCCACCGTTCCAGATTTTACCTGTTGTCATAAAGAATTGTACGGCATTTTCAAAGCCGGGTTTTACGGTAACTATTACTCTTGCCATTCCTGCTTGTAAGAAACTCCTGAACAATGGGTCTATGGATTCCGAAACATACATTTCTTGCCACATTTTGCGGTTTGCCCAATAATAAGGATAGAAGGTATAATCCATAATTTCCCATTCAAAGGCTTGTTCCAAAAATTTTGCCAAGGCTGTGTATTGGTTTATATTTTCATTGTGAAAAACTTCAAAAAAAATATTTAATTTCATTTATTTGGGTAAAGATTTTTGATAAGCAGTTGAATCAATAATAATTGTATTGCATTTCCATTTAGAATTATCCATAAGTTTATAAAAATCTATTTTTGTTTTCTTTGATAATTCAATTAAAGTATCTTTTTTACAAACGGTTTCTATAAAATTCATCCAATGATCTTTTTGATATAATTTAGTTATATACAATTTATTTCTTCTAATTAACAATTCTATATATTCTTCATCTAGATGAGCAGACCAATAAAAAAGTTTTATTGTATTTTCTTTTAATATAACTTTTTCTAATGTATGATATTTATTCATGTTTTTACTCTCATTACCATGATTAATATAAAAATTTAAATTCAAATCAGTAATACTGTCTTTTAAGATAAACTCATAGATATTGGCAGAATCTTTTGATTTTGTAACATCTCTATAATTTTTATAATACAAAGACATATTGTTTTTCTTCACTTCCTGATAATTAGAATAGTTATTAGAATTATTACAATTAACTAAAAATGAAAAACTACCTATAATTATTAATGCACTTTTCATAATTCATTATTTCTTTTAAATCTGAAGTACATTTTACTCTTTCTTTTAACCCTTTTTCACCACCGTTTACTTTGGCGGAGACACCTTTTACATCATCTTCTTCTGCCAATAACCCTACATTGCTTCTTTTGATTTCTGTAAGTTGTGGGTTTCTTAAACTCACGAATCTGAATAACATCTGCGACTCATTATTATTCGTATTTGAATTGTTTGTTGGCATTTTTTTGTTCATTTGTTTTGTTAAATTGCTATAGGGTTGTTTACTACATCTTACCTACGGCAGTTGGTTTAGATTTTTGAAAGTTTCTTTTTAATAGGATACTTTCAAGGGTTTAGTGATATTTTTTTAGGTGGTTTCTGGTAAATGGATTTCCACCTTGCTTTTTAATCGGGATCATATTTTTAATTGTTATTGATTAATTGTTTTTTTATTGCTACACTGTTCCATTGTTACATTATTACATTGTTTTTACCACACACCTAACAAAGTGGTTCAATGATATTTACAAACAAATATATTGAAATATTGCATAAAAAAACACCTGTTTTCAAAAAAACTTTATAAGCTTTAATATAAGATTGATCATCAGAAAATTTTTCACTTGGAAAAGGTTACCAGTTATCATTAACAACAATATCTGCTTCCATTATTTTTTCTTTAAAATAAATTTATAGTTTTCTTTTTTCCTATTTTCCATTTTTGTCATAGAGTCTTGTATCGCTTTTATATTTAAAGTGTTTATTAATTTATTAACATTTACTTGAGAAATATAAGCTATAGTATCATTTGTAGAGTTGTATGGTTCCATGAAAAATATCTTATCTAAATAAATTTTATTCTCCTGAATTTTGTACAAATAATTCCATATTATATGCCCTGTTCCATATTCGTATTTAATTACAAAGCTCGAATCAGGTGTTTTAAAAAACTCTTTGTCTATCAATTTATTTAATCTTGTAGCAAAAACAGGCTCATAATCTAATATATCTCTAATGAAAGGCACAGGGTATAACTTTTGGTTTTCAAAACCAAGATAGTATTGTACATTACTTTTATTTAGAATTTTATCTAATTCCAATTGGGTATTTTCGTTTTTTATAAAAATTGTTTTCTTTTCAATAAACGGAAATCTTACATAAAATCCATTTTTCGTATCTTCCTGCGAGTGTAATTGCTTTTCTTCTTTTGAACATGATAATAATAGTCCAATGAAAAGTAGGCTACTTTTTATGAATACACTTTTCATATTTAAATATTTTCTTTAATTCTTTATTAGCTTCAAGTCTCTCTTTTCTTGCGTTTGCACCACCATTCACTAACCTAGATATTTCATTTACATCATCTTTATCAGCTAATGTATTTAAGTCTTTGATTGACCCATCACTCAATAATTTTCCATAACGCCAAAACCAAGCTCCAGAATCTGCAGCAATACTTAACGATTTACATAATAAGTCTGGGTCAGAAATAACATTTAATTTAGAAAATTTTTTGTACCCTAAATAAGAATCGGCATTTTTTGTTCTGACATCTTCTTTTCCTTCATGTGTTAATTGAATAAAACCTCTTCCATAAAATTTACCCAAATTTGATGAAGGATTATTTTCTGAAAGATCTGTAAAATATGCTGTTTCTAAGTACATCTGTGCAAGAAAATTTATTTTCCTAATACAAGTATTTATTTTAAACTTGTTAAATGCCTGATTTAACACCCATGTAAACATTTGAAAATTATTTTTCTCATTATCATTTAATGAGGATTCTTTATAAAATAATTTGTCTTGATGATAATATTCTATTGTTTTATTATTATAAAAAGTATTTTTCCTTAATGCAACAACAATATTTTCAATTTCTTCCACTGTAAAATCTCTATTACAAAAACATATTGTATTAGATTTTTTTTTATCTGCTATTTTCCTCAATTTAAAATCAAACTCTTCCACATCAAACACCTCACTATAAACGGTCCCAACTTTTGGATGGTAAATTTTAATATAACATTCTGCAGAACTAAACTCCATATCTTCAAAGGCAAGTTTTTGCATTTTTTCGGTAAACTGGATACTATATTTTGCACTCCCCAGCCTAAAAGAAGTATTAGTATCTAGCACTGTATCATCTCTATCTGGTTGTGTACTCCAAATACTTTCAGAATCCATTATAGAAAACTGAACATTCTCTCGTACAGATAAATCAGTTTTTATTCTAAATTCTAGTCGTTCAGAGAAATTTTTAGGTTTTTTAAGAATTTCTATTTGAAGAATATTACTTTTACCTCCGTTAATAATATCATCTCGATGTGTTCCGTA
>JAFDZJ010000055.1 GCA_018266965.1 Bacteroidota bacterium | reverse complement strand
TTTTTGTTCATTTTTCTTTTATTTTTATTTCAATTTATTTTGATAAAACTTTCGCAATTGCTTTTGGAAAAATATCATATTCTACTATGTGGATTTTATTGGCCAATGATTCTGCCGTGTCATTTGCATCAACCTCTATTTCTCCTTGTAGGATAATTTCTCCTTCGTCCACGCCAGGAGTTACAAAATGTACAGTTGCTCCACTTTTCTTTTCCCCACTCTCGATTACAGCGTTGTGAACATGGATTCCCCACATTCCTTTTCCGCCAAATTTTGGTAATAATGCAGGGTGGATATTGATAATTTTGCCTCGGAATTTTTCACAAAAATCTTTAGTAATGATGGATAAAAAACCTGCCAAAACTATAAGGTCTGTATTTTCAGGAATTTCTTTTTCCAATAATTCGCAAAAATTTTTCCCTCTTGGAATGAGTATATTTTTTACATTTTCATTTTCAGCTCTTTGCAATCCAAAACAAGGTCTGTCTGCTACAACTAGTTTTACTTTTGCATTTGGTATTTCTCCGGAGTCAATAGTATCAAAAATTCTTTGCAAATTAGTACCACCACCAGAAACAAGTACCACTATATTTTTCATACTGAATAGTAAAAGATGGGTTTATATTAACGAAATTTTTTCTGTGTTTTCAGTAATTATTCCAATTCCATAAGCATCATCTACTAATTCTATAACTTTGGAAGCCAAGCTTTCATCAACTACTACCACCATTCCTACTCCCATATTGAAAGTGCCAAACATTTCCAAATGTTCTATATTTCCTCTTTTTTCTATTTCTTGCATGATGGCTGGTACTTTTATAGTAGAAATATCTATTGATGCACACAATCCGTTTGGGATAATCCTTGGTACATTTTCTATCAAACCGCCTCCTGTAATGTGGGCGATGCCAGAAACTGACATATTTGATAATAATTTGAAAACATCGTTGTAGTATAGTTTTGTAGGGACTAATAATGTTTCGTAGATTGGTTTTCCTTGGAATTCTTCGTGGAAATCTGGAAATATTTTTCTTACCAAAGAGAAACCATTGCTGTGAAATCCAGAGCTAGGAAGAGCAATAATTTTATCTCCTTTTTTTATTTTGGAACCATCAATTACTTCATCTTTTTCTACAATTCCTACACAAAATCCTGCAACATCATAATCTCCAGGTTGGTACATTCCTGGCATTTCGGCTGTTTCGCCACCTATCAAAGCACATTGGTTGTCTTTACAAGCTTTTACCATTCCCATAACGATAGCTGCTGCTACTTCGGATTCCAATTTTCCACAAGCTAGATAATCTAGGAAAAATAAAGGTTTTGCACCATGGCAAAGTATGTCGTTGGCACACATGGCAAAACAATCTATCCCGATGGAGTCATAGTTTTTGGTATCCAAAGCTATTTTCAGTTTTGTACCGACTCCATCAGTTCCGGAAACCAAAACAGGATTTTTGTAACCACCTATTTCGTAAAATGCTCCGAAACTTCCTAGGTTATTTAGTACATTTTTGTTGTGAGTTTCTGCTACTGCGGATTTTATTTTGTCCACTGTTTTGTAACCTTCTTCTTTATCTACTCCTGCGGATTTGTAGGTATTGCTCATAATTTTTTTTAATAAAGTATCTTGCAAATGATCAGTTTGCAAGATACAGGTTCATAGATTTATTTCAAACTTATCCGTCCATTTTGTTCAATAAAAAAGCCGACAATCTATCAGATGTCGGCGTTTATTTTTTCGCTAAAGAACTTTTATCCATTTTTTGGATAAAGTCTAAGTGATAATATTGAAAATTTCTGTTCAAGTTGATCATTTTTACTGATTGCAAAGTTACAATTTTTTATTTATTCTCAACAAAGTAATTTAAAATTATCGTTGAAAAGTCAATTTGGAGCTTTATGAAAATATTAAATCCTTAAATTTTATCATAAAACAATATTCATTTTTCTTTAATTAATAAATTTATTGCCTTATTTTTGCAAATATACAATCAATCTGTGGATAGAAAAATCATTAAAAGAAAACATTATTTCAGGCTTATAGTTATTTCATTTGTTATTGGTCTTATAACGGCAGTTTTAGGTTATTCATTAAAAATAATTACAGAATTAGCAGAAGAACGGATTTTCCGATGGGCAATGGAAAGAAGTCGTTATTTATTTGTACTTCTGCCTAGCATTGGAATTACAGGAATTTATTTTCTCCGAAAATATTTGTTTCTCAATAGAAAGAACAAAGGTATTGCAGAGATATATAAAACTGTTGATCAGCGAAAGGATCATTTGCCATTTTTCAAGATTCCATCTCATTATATCAATGGATTTCTGACGGTAATTTTTGGGGGTTCAACAGGTATAGAAGTTTCTACGGTTGTAGCTACTGCAACGGTTGGAAATGTCTTTTATGAGAAAAATTACACTGCAAATATTTATAAATTGGAGTTGATATGTGCAGGTGTTACGGCTGGGATTTCTATACTATTCGGAAGTCCAATAGTGGGTTGGTTATTTGCAATGGAAGCAATTGCTAGAAAAATAAATAAAACTCTGGTTATAGCCTGTACATCTGCTGCTGTAAGTTCTTGGATTATTCTTTATTTTTTTCCTACAAAACCTATTATCAATACGCCGATAGGAGATTGGACTTGGATTGCACTTCCATTCATGATTATATTGAGTTTGTTTTCTGGTTTACTTTCTGCTTATTTCACTTTGTTAGTGGTGCATATAAAAGATTTTTTCAATAATATTTCTAACAATTTCGTTAGGGTAAATTCTGGTGCTGTTTTGGTTGGGATATTCATTATGTGTTTTCCATTTCTTTATGGGGACAGTTATCATTCATTGAATTCAATTTTTAACAATCCTTATCAATATTCAATTATTATTTTATTGGGATTAGCCATCATCAAACCTTTGGTATCTTCGCTTACTTTGGGAGCAGGAGGAGATGGTGGAGTATTTGCACCAAGCATAGTAGCTGGAGCATATTTGGGTATTGCATTTTCTTTAATTTGCAATTCTATTTTTAGCATCCATCTAAAACCACTGAATTTTGCTCTGATAGGAGCCGCAGCAATGTTATCCACCTCTATCTATGCACCACTGACAACCATTTTCTTGATATGCAATCTGGTTCCGAATGGTTTCAATTTGGTTATTCCAATATTGATTGTCAGTTTTTCATCAAAAATTTTCACAAAAAAAATGATTCTTCCATACAATGTTTATACTTTTTTCACTAACAAAACATAAAAATATCCATAAAATCAATCATTTATGGATACAAAATAAGTTTAAAAAGAAAAAAATAATTTATTTCTTATTGGATTCCATTTCTATTTTTTTGGCTTCTTTCAATTTTTCAATTATTCTATTGGTAATTTCAGGTTTCGCAACCTTTATTGGGACAACAACTTTGGAGTTTTCCCATTCTATGGTCATTTCCATTTGTTCGTCTTTGGTAGGATTTAGTTCTATGGTAAACCATTCCATTGGAGAGGAAAGTTTTTGTACTGGTAGCTCCACCTCTGCAACATTTAGTTTATCATTATATCCAAAAGCTCCCCATTGCTGAAAATCTTTGTTGAGGATTAATTTCCATTGTTGTGCATTTGGAATGATAAATAAAGCGTAGGTTCCTGCTGGAATATTTTTGCCCCCGAAATTTACTTCTTGACCGAAAGAAATTTTTGTAGCTGAATTTGCACCAGTTCTCCAAACTTCGTTATAAGGAACTAATTTTCCAAATATCTCTCTACCTTTTACTGCTGGTCTTCCATAGTCCACCGACACTTTGGATATAGAAAATTGTTGCTCCACTTTATGTCTTGGGCTAAGTGCTGGAACAGAGTAATCTTGTGAAAAAGCCAATGTTGTAAAGCAAAAGGATAGTGCTAAAAATATTTTTTTCATAGGATAAATAATTATTTTTTTTAAAGCATAAATATAGGCATAAAAAATAAAAGAGAGACTATCCAATATTGAATAGCCTCTCACGATAGTATAAAATGTTAAACCTTTTTCTGTTTTATAATATCTATTTTTTGATGACTTTTACATCTTTAACTCTGTCTTTGGTAAACACTCTTAGCAAATATCCGGCAGAAGGGTACGATTGGAAATCTATTTCTGTTTTTTTGTTTTGGATATTTTTACTAAATATTTTCTGTCCACTAAAACTGTAAATTTCTATTTTTATTATTTCTTCCGGAGAAACAACATTTAGATAATCTACCACAGGTACTGGGAATACTTTTATGTCTGCAACTACAACATCTCGAGTGTCATTAGTACCCAAACATCCTGTAGATTGAGTAAAGGTAACAGCTTTTCTGGCACTTTCGCAACTATTGATGGTTTGTGTTGCATAGTAGGTAACTCCATTGGTTAATAAGGTGTTTCCAGCAACAACATTTCCTCCACTTGGTGCATCGTACCAAATAATGGCATTACCAATGATTGGTGTATTTGCAAGAATATCTCCAGTACAGAAATTCAAATTACTATTTACCACTGGCATTGCTGTTTGATTTACAGTAGCAGTAACGGCAGTTCTAGCAGATTTACAAGTTCCATTATCAGCTTCGGCATAGTACGAAGTTGTTGTTGTAATTACAGGAGTTGAATAATTATTTCCACTTCCTAACAAATTACCTCCAGTTGGAGCATCATACCAATTAATGTTTCCTGATGAAGCAGTTGCACTAATGGTAGCACTACCCGAGTTACAAATACTTGCAGGTGTGGTTGTAGAAATGGTAGGAACATTATTGATGGTAATAACAACCGCTGTTCTGGTGGAAGTACAACCATTTTGTGTGGCACTTACCCAATATGTAGTTGTATTGCTTACATTAAGAGTCCAGCTACTACCTGTGTACAATAAATTACCTCCTGTTTGTGCATCGTACCAATATACTGTTCCTATATCAGCTGTAGCACTTACCGTAACTTGACCACTACCACATCTTGTTGCAGGTGATGTAGCTGTTATAACCGGTATAGGTTTTATAACCGCACTTACAGGTATCCTAACAGATGTACAACCTTGTGAAGAAGTAGTTTCAGCATAATAAGTTGTAGTAGTAATGATATTAGGTGTTGTATAAGTTGTACCTGTACCCAATTCTGTACCACCAGTAGCTGCATCGTACCATTTTACAGTTCCTGCACTAGGATTGGCAGTGAGTGTTAGAGAAGCTGGTCCACAACTCTCTACATTATTTGCTGTAATGGTAGGAATTGTATTAATAGTAGCTACAACCGCTGTTCTTGTAGATGCTGTACAACCATTATAGGCTTCCGCATAATAAGTTGTAGTGGTAGAAATACTTGGAGTAGTAAACGAATTTCCAGTGTACAAAAGTGTACCACCTGTAGAAGCATTGTACCATTTTACAGTACCCGAATTAGGCGTAGCACCTATGGTTACACTACCTGTACCACATCTGGAATTAGGAGTTGTAGCCGTAATACTTGCAGAGGCATTCACTTTTATATAAGCAGTTTTGGTAATAGAATTAGTACCATCTTGGTTAATCGCTTTCAGTGTAACAGTATAAGTACCAGCAGTTGCATATTTTACCACAGGATTTTTGCTATACATATCGGTAGGTGTAACAAAAGTACCCCCTGTAACTGTCCATTCCCAAGCAACTGCACCTGAAGAAGCATCGGTAAATTGTACTGTTTGGTTTACACATATTTCTGTAGGAGTAGCAGTAAAATCAGCAACTGGTGGTACAGAAGCACAAAATATTTTGCTATCCATAACTGCACCATCTGCATTACCTCCAAAATAAGTATAAAACTGTGGAGGATAAGCACAAGTAACCAAAGATTTGGTTTCTACGCTTTGTCCATCTCCTATCCCACCAAGGTAAGCATAAGCTCCTGGAGCCAAACCACAGGATTGATAACTTACACCATTGGTAGTACTACCATCGGAAATCCCACCCATGTAGGCGAAATATCCCGGAGGCGTACTGCATGCTACATACATTTTGGTATCTGCTGTTGATCCATCTGCTACACCTCCCATATAGGTATAAAATTGTGGTGGATTGGCACAACTTACATTGGACAATGTATGAAGTGTTGAGCCATCTGCAATGCCACCATTGTATTGGGAATAGAGAGGGACATGAGCTACCAAAAAGAGTATGCAAGCAACTAGTATATTTTTAGTTGGTTTCATCTTTTTTAGAATTTTTTTATTAATATTTTACATTATTTTATCTTTAAAAATGAAGATAAAATTCATCTAAAAAAAATGTTATCTAACACCTCTACCACCAACATTATAATTTCTTGCTTCTGCTGATGAATAAAATAAAGACCTATCTGAAGTCCTAACATACGCATTAGAACTTACATAATCTCCACCTTTAAAAATAACCCCAGACGCAGTGGTATTAGAAGGCCAAGAAGCAACATCGGCAAAACCGGTAGCAGAAATATTACCGTCGCCCAAAGCACCTGTAAAATTTTTACCTGCCGCATTTACTGCAATTGTTCTTTCTGCCAAATTACCTCCCATATCCATTGCTCCATAATATGCAGCACCAGCAGAAAGCCTTCCAGACGAACCTGTTGCAAACATACCAACCCTAGTTGGTCCATAACCAATAGCAGCAGAGTTGGCATAATAATTACACATACCATTATTAACCGCAACAGAAGATATTTCATTATTCATTTTGGAATTGGTAACAGACGAACTTAGACTTTGGGTAATATCTGTGCTTCCCCATGGGTATTCCCCATCTATTCTTGGTAAAGGACCTCTACAAGTTTTTTCAAACTCCATTTCTGTCATTGGTCTTAGTGCTGCCCAATCCAAATAAGCAGTTAGATCCCCCCAAGAAATTCCGTTCATAGCAATATTTTGTCCATCATTGGAACTGTTTGGGGTTCCGGCAGTACCATCGCAACCAAATACAGCTGGTATCGCTCCATTGTTACCTGGTGTTACAATTGCCAAGCCATTTCTATATGAATAAGCAGACCATATAGCATAACTTCCTGCTGGAGAAATAGGATCAACTATCACTCTGTTTTTTTGTTGGGTAAAAGTTAATGAATTTAGAAAATCCGCATATTGTTCTTGAGTAATTTCGTATTTCATACAATAGAATGAATTGTATCCCATAGGGAATGATGGTTGCAAATCTGCAGAATACGCACCTAATTGAGCAGTTGTTAAACCGTTTGATTGAGCATTGGAATCCACTGTAAGTGGTGTAAAACCATATCCTGCAACCGCATCTCCCAATTGGAAACTACCTTGTGTTACATTTACCATTTCTATCCCATAAACTTTGTAGTTGTAAGTTCCGGTAGGGATATTCAGTTTAAGTGAAATTGCAACATTGGAAATATTACCTCCACCTACGGCACTTCTCCTTACAAATACCCCTTTACCATCGGTAACTGGATCCACTTGCAATGGAGAACCTGCAGTAAAATCCCCAGCAGTAGTACTAAGGTCAGCATGAGTCCAAAGTTTGGTGTTACAATCTTGGTATTTTACAAATACCCAAACAGCATCCCAATTGGAAGGAGCTGCACTAGCAAACCAGGAGTTTTCCCAACTGATATTGAAGGTTAAGTTGGAACCAGAAACTGCGGTTCCAGAAATCTGTACATTGTTAGCCTGTACACTTGCAATTCCCATGATGAACATGGCTGTAACAAAAATTTTTGTTAAAAATCGATTTGTTTTCATGATAAATAAGATTTAAGGGTTAATTTTTTTTTGAATATGTTTAAAATAAGTTTTCATGGTTATTAGTTTTTTTAAATTAATAAAAACACATTCATTAGTTTTCGATACAAAATTATCATCAACCACAAAAAAAAATATACCCTCTAAAAGGTATATTTCAAAAATTTAACTTAAAATAATCAAAGAAAGAAAATCGTTATTGGATTATTTTAATAGTTCTAATTCATTGACTAATAAGTTTAGTTTTGGGACGCTATGGGTATCTGTCTTTCGATAAATATTTTTTCGGTGGGTTTCTACGGTGCTTTCTGCAATAAAAAGTTTATTGGCAATTTCTGCATTTGTATTTCCGATAATCATCAAACCTATGATTTCTTTTTCTCTGGCAGATAATTTTATTTCATCATTTTTTATGAGTTTTTCTCTGTAATTTTCCAAAACAAACTCCGCTTCTTTTGACAGATATATATATCCTTTTTCCACAAGAGCTATACAATCCAACAATTCTTTTCGTCGGACAGTTTTATTGAGATAGCCTTCTACTCCGATTTTATTGATAAGTTGATTGATGTTTTTTGTTTCTAATTCCATTGACAAAATTATTATTTTTATTTCTGGAAATTCTTTTTTAATAATTTTTGCACAATCTAGTCCGGAAATATTAGGCATCAAAAGATCCATTAAAACAATTGTTGGTGCTATTTTGTTTGCTCTTAAATCTTGGATAAAATTATTTCCATCGAGATAGGATTGTAGTAATAAAAGATGGTTTTCCAGGCTTAATAGTAGTTCCAGACCATCGATTACGATGCTATGATCATCTACTATCACTAGTTTAGTTTTTTCATTCATGGTTGATGGGTATTAGTATTTGTACTTTTGTTCCTTGTCCGATAGTGCTTTGCAAATGGTATGTCCCTTTTAGGAATTCAATTCTAGATTTCATGTTTTCCAGACCTATACCTCCATTATTTTGTTGATTTTTTTTTTGCACATCAAAACCTTTTCCATTGTCTATAATTTCCGCAGAAATTTTTTGATTATTTTGTTGAATTTTTATAGTAATTTCAGAAGCATCAGCATGTTTTATAATGTTATTAATACACTCTTGTATCACTCTGTACATTACAATTTCTATAGCATCATTCAATTTTTCTTGTAGTCCTTCTATTGATAGATTTATATTCAATTTTGGCGAATTAGTTTTATCTATCAATTCCTTTAATGCAACAGACAGGCTATTTTTCATTAAAGTATTTGGCATTATTTGATGCGAAAGTGTCCTTACTTCTGCCATTGCTTCATGAAGAATATTTTGAGTTTTCAGCATTACTTTGTCGAATTTATTATTATCGGTTTTCAATTCTTCCAAAACTTGTAGATTGAGATTGGTTGCTGCTAATAGTTGTCCTACTCCATCATGAAGGTGGTTTGCCATTCTTTTCCTTTCATTGTCTTCGGCATCTATCACAGCTTTTGCAGAAAGGTCTTGTTGTAACATGAGCTTTTTTTGATGTTTAGCATTCTGCCTATGTTGTCGGATTCGGAATAATAAAAATGTGAGTAATAACAGACCTAACAAAGAGAATACTGCAATATTTCTTTTTAGCAGTTTGCTTTTGTTGGCGAGTATTTCTTTATCTTTTTTAGCGGTTTCATATTGAGTGGAGATTTCTTCTATTTGTTTTAATTTATTGATATTGAATATGCTGTCATTCAATCTTTTGGATTGCTCCAACATATTATATGCTTGTTCATATTTTCCTGTTAACTTATACAATTGAGAAAGAGATTCCAAGTTTTGTTTTTCCAAGTCGAGGTAATTGGATTGTTTAGCAATTGTGTTGCTCAATACAAAAAAATGTTCTGCTAGGTTGTATTTTTTTTGATTGATGTACAAATTCCCAAGCACATTGTAGTTGAGAGCAATTGCAAAGTTATCTTTTGTTTTTTTTCTAATTTCTAACGATTCCAAAAGGTATTTTTCTGCCAATGGAAATTTTTTTTCCAAGATTAATACCCCTCCTATAAATTCCAAAGCATAACCTTGTCCTACCAAATCATTTCTTTTTTGTTGTATTTCCAAAGACTTTTTATACCGATTAATTGCTTCATCGTAATTACCCATATATTCAAACACCACTCCACTTTCATTATATACCGTTGCTAGTCCTTCTTCATTTTTCATTTGCTTGTACATCTCGAAAGCCTTGTTGTAATAGACAAGAGATTTGCTGTAATTTTTCAATTTTCGGTTAAGTTGCCCTATATCCATACACAATTTGGCTGTTTGTAGGCTCAAATGTTGTTTCTCTAAAATTGTATAGGATTGAAAATAATACACATTGGCACTATCCAATTTTCCTGAAAGATAATACGATTTCCCTTTCAAACGAAGAAATATGGCTTTAGAAAAATCATCTTTTTCTTTGCTACTTAACTCGATGGCAACGGTAGAAATTTTTATATTGTTAATAAAATCTTTGGTTTCGTTTGCTTCCAAATAGGAGCGATAATATTGTATTTTTTCTTTATTGTTTTTAGATTTAAGCCCATCAATCTTTGTTTGTTGTGCATTAAAAAAATGATTACAACAAATAAAGCTAAAAATAACACAAAAGAAAGTCAAAAATTTCTGCATGGAAAGATTGATATTACTATTTTCAAATTTAATCAAATTTTAACAACATACTAAACATTATTTAAAAAAAACAAAACTCACATATCCAATTGATATTTTTTTAATTAAAATTTTCAAAAAAAAAGCAATCCAAAATTGGATTGCTTATAGAAACATAGTTTATAAAAACCTACAAACCAATATTGGTAGTAGGTTTCAATTTGGACAAAATATCTTTCGGAATAGCATTTTTATTAAGCAAAATCCCAGTAGAT
>JAFDZJ010000054.1 GCA_018266965.1 Bacteroidota bacterium | reverse complement strand
TTGAAGACTAAATAAAAAAAATCTGCAAACCCATTGTAGAAGTGGATTTGCAGATAGTGAGCGCGACAGGATTCGAACCTGTGACCGTCTGCTTAGAAGGCAGATGCTCTATCCAGCTGAGCTACGCACCCTTTTTGTAATTTTAAAGTATTACGAACTTTTATTTTTCGTGCTTCACTTGACTGTAACTGTCCCGATTAAATCGGGATGCTCTATCCAGCTGAGCTACGCACCCTTTTTGTAATTTTAAAGTATTACGGACTTTGTCGGGGCGGCAGGATTCGAACCTGCGACCTCCTGGTCCCAAACCAGGCGCGATGACCGGACTACGCTACGCCCCGAAATTTTTTATGCGGAGGGTGTGGGATTCGAACCCACGCGACCCTTTCGGGTCGACAGTTTAGCAAACTGCTCCGTTAACCACTCCGGCAACCCTCCTTTTCGCAATTTTTTTATGAGCTTCTGTTCTGTAATTGCGAGTGCAAATATAAAACTATTTTTGATATTCACAAAATAAAGTTACAAGTTTTTTTTCGTATTTTTGATGAAATTATTACCTTAAAATTAAGTGAAATGCGTAAAACATTATACATCATTGGATTAGCTACCATTGTATTTTCTTGTACTACACAGAAATATTATTATACTACGGATAAAAAAAATAATCTCACAAAAACAACTACTACAACAGAGAATATTACTCCTCCGAAACCATCTATTACCCATCAAGGCGATGTTGAATTTTACACCAAAAATATTGCAAATGCCTCTAAAAATGATAATACTATCAGTTATGGATCTTTGGTTTCTGCAAAACCGAAAGGCTATAAAGTTACTAAAAACTATTTCCCTGCACTAGGACAAAATTTCCGACAAAGATATTTAATATTGCATTATACTGCTTTGGATGAAGCAAAATCTATAACTGTACTCACGCAACAGTCTGTTAGTTCTCATTATTTGGTTAATGATAAAAATGATGATGAAATATACCAATTCGTTGATGAAAACAAAAGAGCCTACCATGCTGGTGTAAGCAGATGGAGAAATGACTATAACCTGAATGATTCTTCTATAGGGATAGAAATTGTAAATCCTGGTTTCAAAATAGATGCTGCAGGAAATAAAGTTTTTGCCGATTTTAGTGATTTTCAAATAAAAAAAGTAGCAAATTTGGTAAAAGATATTGCAGATAGATATTCGATACCTGCAACTAACATATTAGCACATTCGGATATTGCACCAACAAGAAAACAAGATCCGGGACCTAAATTCCCTTGGAAAAAATTGTATGATGATTACCAAATTGGTATGTGGTATGATGATGCAACTATGAAAGGGTTTCTTTCCCAAATCAATCCGACAGATTTTGTAACACAATCTACAACTAGTCCTTTTGTTTTCAAGGTTCAGACAGCTTTTCAACAATTGGGATACGATATTACTCCTAGTGGAACTTGGGACAAACAAAACTCTCAGGTTGTGGAGGCTTTTCAATATCATTTCCGCCCTTCCAAATACAATGGTGTTGTAGATGCTGAAACTTGGGCTATTTTACAGGCTTTGTTGCAAAAATATAATGTAGCTAAATAATTTTAAAATTAAATACCTTTGCAAGACACATAAAAAATGAGGTGTCATTAACAAACCAACCTAAAAAGTTGATTGTTGATTTTTAAAAAATATATTATGGAAAAATTCCGAAAAGAAAGCGACTTGTTAGGAGAATTGCAAGTTCCTGAAAACGCATATTACGGTGTACAAACACAAAGAGCAATTAATAATTTTAAGATTTCTGGTCAATTATTATCCTCCTATCCAGAATTTATAAAAGCTTTGGCAATGGTAAAAAAAGCTGCTGCTAAAACTAATTTTGAATTGGGTCTTCTTTCTGACGAGCTATATTTCAAAATTGCAGATACCTGCGACGAATTGTTGGCAGGTCAGTTTCATAATCAATTTCCAATTGATATGATACAGGGAGGAGCCGGAACCTCCGTCAATATGAATGCCAATGAGGTGATTGCCAATAGGGTATTGGAAATGTTGGGAAAGGAAAAAGGAGATTATCAATATTGTTCGCCAAATGATCATATCAATCTTTCTCAATCCACCAATGATGCTTACCCTACCTCTATAAAACTTGCTTTGTTACAAATGAACGAAGTTTTGGTAGAAAAAGTTATTAGCATAGTAAAAGCATTTAGACAAAAGGGAGAGGAGTTCAATGATGTTATAAAAATGGGAAGAACCCAATTGCAAGATGCTGTTCCGATGACTTTGGGGCAAGAGTTTGAAGCTTTTGCTGCCAATTTGGAAGAAGATATTGAAAAACTAAATAACAATGCCAAGCTTTTTGTAGAGGTTAATATGGGTGCAACTGCCATTGGTACTGGTATCAATGCTCCGTTGGGATATGCTAAACTATGTGCAGAAAATTTGGCTAAAATTTCTAATTATCCAATTGTTTCAGCTGCCAATTTGGTAGAAGCAACACCAGATACCGGGGCTTATGTCATTTATTCTTCGGCTATGAAGAGATTGGCAGTAAAGCTTTCCAAAATCTGTAATGATTTGAGACTTTTAACTTCTGGGCCAAGAGCTGGTTTTTATGAAATTAACCTGCCACCGATGCAACCGGGAAGTTCCATTATGCCAGGGAAAGTTAATCCAGTAATTCCGGAAGTTGTAAACCAGGTGTGTTTCAAGGTGATTGGGAATGATCTTACCGTTACTTTTGCAGCAGAGGCAGGTCAATTGCAGCTCAATGTTATGGAGCCAGTGTTGTGTCATGCTATCATGGAAAACATTCAGTTTCTTTGCAATGCTATTGATACCCTTCGAGACAAATGTGTGGTAGGTATTACAGCCAACAAAGAAGTTTGTTTGGAGATGGTAAAACATAGTATTGGTATTGTCACCGCTCTCAATCCGTACATAGGTTACAAAAATTCTACAAAAATTGCCAAAGAAGCTCTGCAAACAGGGAAAAGTGTATATAATTTGGTAATAGAACACGGATTGTTGAGCCAAGAAAAATTAGACGAAATATTGGACCCAAAACACATGTTAAGTCCACACAATTTTTAATTTGTTTTAAATTATTTTTTTTTGTGAAATTTTTAATCATCATTCCAGCCCACAACGAAGAAGAAAATATTTTCTATTGCCTGAAATCATTAGAGAATCAACAATTTCAAAATTTTGATTTGATGGTTGTAAATGATGGTTCTACTGATAATACAAGTGGTGTTATTGAGAATTTTATATCGAAAAGTCCTATAAAAGCTAGGGTAAAAATTCTGAATTTAAAACCCTCACAACATCAACCCGGAGCAAAGGTTGTTGATTGTTTCAACAAGGGATTGGCAATGTATGATTTGGCGAATTATGATGTAATTTGCAAATTCGATGCAGATATTATTTTCCCAACAAAT
>JAFDZJ010000053.1 GCA_018266965.1 Bacteroidota bacterium | reverse complement strand
TCAAAGTATAGGTTATGCTTCCGGGCATCCAATAAAATTCTTGTGAAATACTGTATAGCGAGAAACAATATCCTACAAATAATACATTGGCAAAAAGCAAAGGCGATTTTGGTTGTATTATTTTTTTTACAAATAATAGTAATGAAAGATACAATCCAAGGATAATAACTATGGCAATCATTCTATAAACATAAAGTCCATATCCATTGTAGTCAAAACTACCCAGTACTATATTTGGGATATATCTTCCGCCCCAATTCAGGTAATGCCATTGTTGAAATTTCCAAAATCCATAGTCATTCTGTTTTACAAAATAGCTGTAATCATCTGCTGAAGGTACTATAAAAAAAGCATTAGTAACAATTACTAAAACGGCTATTATAGAACAATAATTAATAATTTTTTTTATCAAAATTTTGTGTTTTAATTTTTTTTGAAAGTGTATTTACTTAAAAATAACGAAGTTAGGAACAATGGTACATATAATCTTATTTCATATAAAATACCTGTAAAAAAGCACATAAAAATATAAGGAGCAGAGAATACATGAAAAAGTAAAATTGCTTTTGTGTTTTCCTTGCTATTACTAATGAATATTGTTAATCCAAAAAATAATATCCAAAATGAAATTCCCAATAAGTTTTTCATTAAACTGAAATTTTGCACAACCAAAACTCCATCATTGGTGCTGAAACTGTTGCTGGTAAACCTCAATCCCAAATAGGTCGCAACAAAAACAATTACCAAAAAAATAATTGGTAAAAGACTTCTCTTTTTTAGTCCATTTTCTAAATATAATATTGTGGCTGCCAAAGAAATAGATAAGGCAGAAGACTCCCTGTTGATGGTCGAAATTATTAGGATAACTATGAGTGTTATTAAATTTTTTATTTCTCCTTTTTGTAAATATTTCAATAAAAAATATATAAATAACATTAATAAAAAATAACTGCTACAATCATAAGGAGATAATGCAAATTGCGTGAAGACTATTGAAAAAACTCCTATTGTTGGCAAGAGTATTTTTTCGGATTTATTCAGAGTGAAATAGTTGGATTGTGCCAATACTACCATTACTACGCTGCAAAGTGTCAAGAAAATAGTGTTGAGAAGATATAATGCAATATACATTCTGGGTTCGGCATCTTCTTTTAAAAATTTCAATTTGAAGATACTGTAATCAATATCCCAATATCCCAAAAATTGATAAATTTCTTTTAAAAAAAAACCACTTAACTTTCTGTATTGATATATTCCTGAATTAAATTGATGCGAAAAATTACTATAATTCAATATACTTGTGGAATACGAATTGGTAAATCCAAAATACACAAAACTATTGACTGTGATAGCCAATAGTACGATGAATATTATCTGAAAATATAACTTCACAAATTATTAGGGTATTAATTTTTTCAGGTAATCTCCATAACCACTTTTGCCATATTTATCTGCTGCTTGTAGTAATTCTTTTTGGTTAATGAAGCCTTTGGAATAAGCAATTTCTTCTATACACGATATTTTGAAACCCTGTCTTTTTTCCAAAACTTTTACAAATTCCGATGCTTCGTGCAAGGAGTCGAAAGTTCCGGTGTCCAACCAAGCGGTTCCTCTGCTCATCACGCCCACTTCCAGTTGTCCTTTTTCCAAATATATTTTGTTGATGTCGGTAATCTCCAATTCTCCTCTCGGCGAGGGTTTCAAATTTTTAGCATATTCTACCACAGAATTGTCATAAAAATACAATCCCGGAACTGCGAAATTGGATTTAGGATGCTCGGGTTTTTCCTCTATTGAAATGGCTTTTTTATTTTGGTCCAATTCTACCACGCCATATCTTTCCGGATCCGAAACTTGGTAAGCAAACACGCAACCTCCTTGTACCTTGGTTTTGCTTTCTAATAGTTCCGGCAATCCTGTTCCGTAAAAAATATTGTCCCCCAAAACGAGTGCTACAGAGTCATCACCAATAAATTCTTCGCCCAAGATAAACGCTTGTGCCAATCCATCGGGACTGGGTTGTACTTTGTACTCGAATTTGCAACCAATCTGCGAACCATCTCCCAATAATTTTTGGAAGGCTTCTACATCGTGTGGAGTGGTGATTATTAATATTTCCCTTATCCCTGCCAAAAGCAAAGTAGATAGTGGATAGTAGATCATCGGTTTGTCATAGACCGGCATCAGTTGTTTGCTAACAGCTATTGTTAGTGGATAAAGTCTGGTTCCGGAGCCTCCGGCAAGTATTATTCCTTTCATGTTTTTTTTTTTTTTGATACGAATTGCTCGAATTTTCACGAATTTTCACGAATTCTACGAATTACTGTTTGAGTTTTTGAAATCTGTTTTCGAATAATGATTTATAAATTAATGATTCTTTTATAGGTTAATGATTTTTCTCCAAAATTAATGAGTAAGCCTAATTTTTTATTGGTTGATTTCAGATAGTTGAGTGTTTGTTTAGTAAAAATATCATTTAAAAACGAAACGGACTTTATCTCTAAAATTATTTGTTCATAAACCAAGAAATCTGCTCTGTAAGTTTTATTTAATTTTTCACCATTATAAAATAGATTCAGTTTTACTTCCCTTTGATATGGTATGTTGTTTTTCTTTAATTCTCTTTCTAAAATTTCACAATATACTGCCTCCAAAAATCCTTTACCCATTGTAGAATGAATATTCATGCAGATGCCAATTATTTTATAACTTTCTTCTTTATAAATAATCTTCTCTTCCATACTATTCGTGTAATTCGTTTAATTCGTATTAATTCGTGTAACTTTAATTTGTATATTGTTCTCTATAATAATCTTTATAACTTCCACTCGTAACGCTCTCCAGCCATTCTTTGTTTTCCAAGAACCAGTCTATTGTTTTGGAAAGTCCTTCTTCAAAAGTTACCGATGGTTTCCAGCCCAAATCCTTGGAAAGTTTGGTGGCATCAATAGCATATCTTTTGTCGTGTCCCGGTCGGTCTTTTACAAAGGTGATAAGCTTTTCCGAATATCCTGCGGGTTTTCCGGTTTTTTCATCTACTTGACGGATGAGTTCTTTTACCAAATTAATATTTTGCCATTCGTTCCAGCCGCCGATATTGTAGGTTTCGCCGGTTTTAGCTTCGTGGAAAATCTTGAAAATAGCTTTGGCATGGTCTATAACAAAAAGCCAATCCCGGGTATATTTTCCATCACCATAGATGGGAAGTGGTTTTTCATTAAGGATATTATGAATACAAAGCGGAATCAGTTTTTCCGGGAAATGATTGGGTCCGTAATTATTAGAACAATTAGAAACGATAAAAGGCATTCCGTAAGTATTTCCATACGCTCTTACCAAATGATCGGAAGCGGCTTTACTTGCAGAATACGGAGATTTTGGGTCGTAGGAAGTTTCCTCGGTAAAAAATCCTGTTTCACCCAAAGCACCATAAACTTCGTCTGTAGAAACATGGTAGAAAAGATTTTTTCTTGTTTCGTTGGGGAAGTTTCCGTGGGTATGTTCCGGATTAAGCGTCCAAAATTCTTTAGCCAAATTCAAAAGATTGGCAGTTCCTACAACATTGGTGTTGATGAAAGCATTGGGGTCGGTAATACTTCTGTCCACATGGGATTCCGCAGCCAGATGGATAATGGCATCGGATTGGTGTTTTTCAAAAACTTTTCTCAGTTCTTCGGGTTTTGTGATATCTGCTTTTTCGAAAAAATAATTTTTTTCATTTTCTATATCTTTCAGATTTTCCAAATTTCCGGCATAAGTTAGAGCATCAAGGTTGATGATATTGGTATTGGGGAGATTTTTTACAAATTCTCTTACAACATGCGAACCGATAAATCCGGCTCCTCCTGTAATGATGATGTTTTCCATTGGTTATATTTCGTTGATTTGTTTATTTTGTTTCAAAGTGCTGCGTTCATCAAAATCATCAGCCATCTGTATTTTTCCTTTTAATCGTCCTAAAACTCGTTGTTTTTCATTATTCTTTTTGTTTAGTAACTTGCTCTTTTGTTTCAAAAATTCCACAAAATCATAAACCTGTTTTTTTAAATCATCAGGCAAGGTTTCTATTTCTTTATATAATTGTATGGTATCCATTTCTTTATTTTTATAGTAAATTTACAAAATTAGTAACGATTTTGTGTTTGGAATTTATTACTCAACATAAGTTTCCATTAATACGGCTTTAACCTGTTTTATTTCTGTCATCGCAAGTTTGCCTAATTTTTTTATTATTCTAATTCTGTCAATAGTTCTTATTTGGTCTAAAACCACCCAACCTTTCATTTTAGAATGTATTATTTCTACTCTTGTTGGGTAAGATTTAGAGCTACTTGTTAAAGGAGCTATAACGATAGTTTGAAGAAATTTGTTCATCTCGTTCGGAGAAATAACCACACAAGGTCGAGTCTTTTTCATTTCGCTTCCTATGGTAGGGTCGAGGTTTACCAAAACTATTTCATATTGAGTTATTTCCATTCTTCAAACGATTCATTATCAAAAACATCATCAATTAACAATTGGTCGTCTCCCGAATCGTGCATTTGTTTAAATGATTTTTCCCAGTCTTTTCGTGGTGTGGATTTAGGTTTCAAAATAATTCTTCCTTTTTCCAATATAAGCTCCAATACATCGCTTATGTTGTATTGTTCCAGGATTGATTTTGGTAATCTAATTCCTTTAGAATTTC
>JAFDZJ010000052.1 GCA_018266965.1 Bacteroidota bacterium | reverse complement strand
GAATTTACTTGAACAACAAAGAAAACACCTTATCCAAATAAATACTACGCAACCAACATTAAATGAAGAGATTATTCACAAAAAAATGATGATTTTAGATTATCAGGAAGAACGATTAAGGTTGAGAGGTTAATTCAGAAAAAACACTATATTTCTATCTTTTAAAAAAATTACATGCAACAAATCAATATACATAATAATAGTAGTGAAAATAATTACAACTCTGTTTTTCCGAAAGGACAACAATTACCAAAAGAATACTTTAGCGGAAATGCCTTTCTAACGCCATTGATAGCAAAAGATAAGAACAACGAATTTTCGGCTGGCAGCGTGTCAAATGCTTTGCAAAGAGGACAACAGAAGAAAAAGCGGAAAATGACACGAGAAAAAGAAGCCCAGCTGCCAACAAGCGGTTTGAACGCAAGCAGGGGTGAGTTGCACCGTTCGAACTTTTGTGCTATATTTGAAGTGTGGTTCTCGCATCAACAGTAGTGCTAAAATGCCCTGCCTATCTCAAGACGCAAAACCGTTAAAAAAAAACGAGAGGAAGTTTCCGTTTCGAAAATTTTAGTAAATTTGAAATAATTATTAACCCAAAAAAGGTCAACCTATTTTGGCACAAGACAGTGATAATCACATGGAAAATACTTTACAAAATCAAAAGAGGTGTTTTGACAAAGCAGACGACTCAAAAATACCACATTTAATTTTGCCCAACCGTACCAAGATTTTCAGAGTTGAAAAAAAAATTCCAAAAAAAATAGCATGAAAATTTGCTCATTAAAAAAAAGCAACTACATTTGCATCCGAAACAAAGAAAAATGTACAATTCAATTATTATTTCTTCTATTATTATCGATGCGGTTTCGCACATCGGGAAGGAATAATATTGATTTAACACAATATATTTTGAAAGCCTCCCGAGAAATCAGGAGGCTTTTTTTATGAAAACAAATTGGAAATAAATAAAATGAATTTTTATAACAACACCATTATTATCAGCATTATTATTAGCTCGCCACCGTGAGAGATGCTGCTGTATGCCAAATTGTAAGCCTTTCTCACTCCTGGGAAAGGCTTTTTTTATTTCAAAACTTAAATCAATTATCAACTCAATAAAAAATATAAAAATGTATTCAAACAACGAAACAGTCATCTTTTTGGACCGAAAATTTGTAAAAGCAAACGAATCTACCACCGATTTGTACAGCCAAACGCTTCATTATGGCTATGGTGCATTTGAAGGTATTCGCTCCTACGACACCAAAAATGGAACTCAAGTATTTAAAGCAGAAGAACATTATGAACGCTTGAAAAAATCCTGCGAATTGGTGAAAATTCCTTTCGATTATTCTGTTCAGGAGTTAGTTGAAGCCACTTACGAGTTATTGGAAAAAAACAATTTAAAAAATGCTTACATCCGGCCATTGGTATATTGCGGACAAAATATGAGTTTGTCTAAACCTACCAGCGTTTCGGTGATGATTGCCGCTTGGGATTGGGGTGCGTATTTAGGCGATAAATTACTACGATTAACCGTTTCCTCCTATTGCCGTCCACACCCAAAATCAATACATATCGAAGCAAAAGTTTGTGGACATTATGTCAATTCTATCCTGGCAACCAACGAAGCAAAAGACAATGCGTTCGATGAAGCCCTGCTTTTAGATAGCGATGGATTTTTAGCCGAAGGTCCAGGAGCAAATTTGTTCTTTGAAAAAGACGGAAAATTATTTACTCCCCAATTGGGAAACATCCTTCCGGGGATCACCAGAGCCACTGTTTTGGAGCTAGCCGAACAATTAGGGCTGGATGTGCAACAAGGAAAATTTTACAAAGAAGATCTTTTTCAAGCTGATAGTGCTTTTTACTGTGGTACAGCTGCTGAAGTAGTGGGTATAGAATCAGTGGACACTTATCAATTTCCAAAAAACTGGAATGAATCCTTGGGTAAGAAACTTCAAGACGCGTATTCACTTTTGGTAAGAGAACCTTTAAAACAACTCCATTTAAACTCATGAACACACTCAACAAATACAGCAAAACCATCACACAAGATGAAACCCAACCTGCGGCACAAGCCATGCTTTACGCAATAGGCTTAACCGAAGACGATATGCAAAAAGCACAAGTGGGAATTGTGAGCATGGGTTATGAAGGAAATCCTTGCAACATGCACCTCAACGGTTTGGCGAAAGAAGTAAAATCCGGGGTGCAACAAGAAAATTTGGTAGGATTGATATTTAACACCATTGGCGTGAGTGATGGCATATCAAACGGAACAGACGGAATGCGTTTTTCTTTGGTTTCCAGAGATGTGATTGCAGATTCCATAGAAACGGTGGTGAATGCCCAATGGTATGATGCGGTATTGGCAGTAGTAGGTTGCGATAAAAATATGCCCGGTTCCATCATCGCTATGGGGAGATTGAACCGACCTGCAATCATGGTGTATGGCGGAACCATCCATTCCGGGAAATGGAAAGGAGAATCGCTTAACATTGTTTCTGCATTTGAAGCTCTAGGTAAAAAATTCGGCAACACCATTTCCGATGAAGATTACAAAGGGGTAATCAAAAACGCTTGTCCGGGTGCGGGTGCTTGTGGCGGTATGTACACTGCAAATACAATGGCTTCGGCTATTGAAGCTTTGGGAATGAGTTTGCCTTACAGCTCTTCTAATCCTGCAATGAGCGAAGCGAAAAAATCGGAATGTTTTAATGCCGGAAAAGCCATCAAAGTATTGTTGGAAAAAGACATTAAACCTAAAGACATTATGACCCAAAAGGCCTTTGAAAATGCCATGACCATGGTAACAGTTTTGGGCGGCTCTACCAATGCAGTAATGCACTTGATAGCGATGGCACATTCGGTGGATTTGGAATTGACTTTAGATGATTTCCAAAAAGTAAGTAACCGTGTTCCGGTGTTGGCAGATTTAAAACCGAGCGGAAAATACCTTATGGAAGATCTGCACGAAGTAGGCGGTGTTCCGGCAGTGATGAAGTATTTGTTGAAACACCATTTATTACATGGAGATTGTTTAACCGTAACAGGGAAAACAATTGCGGAAAATTTGGAAGCCGTGGAAGATTTAACCGAAGGTCAGGAAGTATTTCTTCCGTTGGAAAATCCGGTGAAAGCAAACGGACACCTGCAAATGCTCTACGGAAATTTAGCCATCGAAGGAAGTGTGGCAAAAATAAGCGGTAAAGAAGGTGATTATTTTGAAGGAACTGCTAAAGTTTTTGATGATGAATATGCGGTGATTGATGGGGTAAGAAACGGAGAAGTAAAACCCGGTAATGTGGTTGTGATCCGTTATTGCGGACCAAAAGGCGGGCCGGGAATGCCCGAAATGCTCAAACCAACTTCAGCAATTATGGGTGCAGGATTGGGAAATTCAGTGGCCTTAATTACCGATGGTAGATTTTCGGGCGGTACGCATGGTTTTGTGGTAGGACACATCACGCCGGAAGCTTTTGTAGGTGGCACCATTGCCTTGGTAAATGATGGCGATTTGATTGCGATAGATGCTAAAAATAATACCATCAACTTAAAAGTATCTGAACAGGAATTGGAAAAACGAAAAGCAGCATGGAAACAGCCTCCATTGAAAGCAAATAAAGGGGTTTTGTACAAATATGCACAAGGTGTTTCCAGTGCGTCATTGGGTTGTGTAACCGATAAATAATTAAAAGATGAAAACAACAGAATTAAAAACAACCGGTGCAGAAGCGGTAATACAAAGTCTGAGAGCTGAAGGTGTAAAAACAATATTTGGTTATCCGGGTGGAGCGATCATGCCCATTTACGATGCTTTGTTTCATCATTTTGAAGAAGTAAACCACATCTTGACAAGACACGAGCAAGGTGCTATTCATGCAGCCCAAGGCTATGCCCGAACTTCAGGTAAAACTGGGGTTGTATTTGCCACTTCGGGCCCTGGAGCCACCAATTTAATTACAGGTTTAGCTGATGCTTTGATAGATTCTACACCCTTAGTTTGCATCACCGGACAGGTAGCTTCTCATCTCTTGGGAACAGATGCTTTTCAGGAAACCGATGTCATGGGAATTTCCATGCCGGTAACTAAATGGAATTGTCAGGTAACCCATGCAGCAGATATCGCACCCACTTTAGCCAAAGCATTTTACATCGCTTCGTCTGGTCGTCCGGGACCTGTTTTGGTGGATATTACTAAAGAT
>JAFDZJ010000051.1 GCA_018266965.1 Bacteroidota bacterium | reverse complement strand
ACCTAGGTGTTTCACTTACAGAAATCGGTTGGGTCATCACACCTTATGACATTGGTAATGTCATTATTGTCCATATGACCAGTTGGCTTTCTCAACAATTTGGTAGAAGAAATTATTTTGCTATTTCTATTATTATTTTTACTGTTTTTTCTTTTTTGTGTGGCAATGCTACCAGTATTTGGGAATTGGTATTTTTCAGATTTTTACAAGGTGTTGGTGGAGGTGCATTGTTGGTAACTTCACAAACAATCATTACAGAAGCATATCCAAGAGAAAAAATTGGAATGGCACAAGCAATTTATGGTTTGGGAGTAATTATCGGACCGACTTTGGGACCACCTTTGGGAGGTTATATAGTTGATAATTTTTCTTGGCCACATATTTTTTATATTAATATTCCTATTGGGATTATTGCAACAATCCTAACATTACAATTTATAAGAAGTCCAAAATTCGAAGAAAAAAAATCAACCAAAGAGGTAGATTGGTTAGGGATTATTCTTTTAGCAATATTTGTAGGTTCTTTGCAATTTGTGTTGGAAAGAGGAAACGAGGACGATTGGTTTGATAGTAATACAATCATATTTTTTACTAGTACTGCCGTGTTTGGTCTTATATTATTTCTGTGGAGAGAACTCACTTTCGAACATCCAATTGTAGAACTCCGAGTTCTGAAGAATTCAAATTTAAGAATAGGGACAATTTTGTCATTTATTTTAGGATTTGGATTGTATGGCTCTACTTTTATCATACCAATCTACACCCAAAGTATATTGGGATGGACAGCTTTACAAGCTGGAGCTCTTATGATTCCTTCTGCTGTGGCTACAGCTGTTATGATGCCATTTATAGGGAAATTAATTGCAAAAGGTGTAAAACAACAATACCTAGTATCTCTAGGATTTTTTATATTTTTTATTTACAGTTTTTGGGGTTACAAACTACTGACACCAGATACAGGAGAAGCTAATTTCTTTTGGATGCTTATTGTCCGAGGTTTGGGACTCAGTCTATTATTTATCCCTATCACTACTCTATCTTTGAGTACTTTGAAAGGGAAAGAAATAGGACAAGGAGCGTCTTTTACCGGAATGATGCGACAACTAGGAGGTTCCTTTGGGATTGCACTTATCACCACATTCATTACCAATAGTTCTGCCAAATATGTAGCCAATTTAGCCAACCATTTGGATGCCAACGATTGGGAAGTTCAACAGAGAATAACCCAACTAAAAACTGGTTTTATGATAAAAGGTATGACTCCTGATGTAGCTTTACAATCCGCCTACAAGTCATTGCAATATAGCATACAAAAACAAGCAGCAGTATTGTCTTATATGGATGTTTTCTTGTATTTGGGAATATTATTCTTGATTTGTATTCCAATTATGTTATTTACCAAACAAAGAAAATCCAAAGAAAAAATTGATATTAGTAGTGCAATGCACTGATATTTGGTTGTTTATCATAATAAAATTTGCCCGTTTCATTTTTACAAAAAAAATAAAAAAGTTTTATAAAATTTTAATATATTTGCAACCGAAAAAAAAATCCTTTTTTTCGATAATCGGGGCGTAGCGTAGTCCGGTCATCGCGCCTGGTTTGGGACCAGGAGGTCGCAGGTTCGAATCCTGCCGCCCCGACAAAATACTCATAAATTTTTGTGAGTATTTTTTTTCTAAAAAACTTTCGATTAGAAGGTTATTGTTTTAGATATAATCGGTTTTCCTTTGTTAAAGCATCTTCGAAAAGCATACACCAAAGTCTCTTTCAAAATAAAAAGTATCCATAAGAATCATTTCTTTTCTTTATTTTCAATTTTTGCATTATCAACCCTTTGCTGAATGGTTATGATGGAGCAATGATACTTTTGTGCAAGTTGGGAATAGCTCTGTTTAACTTTTGTGTATTCTAACCAAAGAGTATCATTATCAAGTCTGTTTCCTCCTAAAAATTGTTTCTCTCAATTGGCACATTTGTATAGTTGTATCCCTTTTACAAAACCATTTTTCTAGTTAAAAAAAGCACTTTTTTATTTATAACCTTTGATTGTTCGTATAGCTAATCATAATAGGGTTTTCAAAAAATTTCAGCCTAAAAAATGTCTATTAAGCCGAATTTCTTGATTAAAATGACAAATTACCTTTCCGAATATTTTTTTCATTCTCTTGCTTTGAAGCATTACTGATGAAAAATATCTTAATTAATTGTGGTATGTAAAAAACTCAATAAAATACTTTACCTAGAAAAAATTAAAATATATTTTTTCTATTCAAAAAGAAGAATTAACTTTGTCAATAAATGACAAGTCTAATGAAAGAAACTTTTGGAGAATATATTAAGCGACTAAGAACCGAAAATGGTTTTACGCTTACTCAATTGGCAGCTAAATTAGATTTAGACTCTGCCAATCTTAGCAAAATAGAAAATAATAAAAGAGAATTTGACGAAAGAAGACTAACTCTTTTATCTGAAGTTTTTAATTTGAATATTGATAAATTAAGAACTGAATTTTTTAGTGATTTAATCGCTAAAAAAATCTATGAAAATAATTGCGATGAAGAAACTTTGGTATTGGCCGAAGAAAAAGTCGCTTACTTAAAATCTAAAAAATCCCTATCGTTATGAATATAGTATCTTTTTTCGCAGGTGCAGGAGGACTTGATCTCGGTTTCCAAAATGCAGGATTTAATGTTATTTGGGCAAACGAATACGACAAAGAAATTTGGGAAACTTATGAGAAAAACCATCCCAACACAATTTTAGACAAACGAAGTATTGTAAATATTCCGTCTGATGAAGTTCCCGAATGTGATGGAATTATTGGAGGTCCACCTTGCCAAAGTTGGAGCGAAGCCGGTGCAATGAAAGGAATTGCAGATAAAAGAGGTCAATTATTTTATGACTTTATCCGAATTTTGGAAGCCAAACAACCTAAATTTTTCTTGGCAGAAAATGTAAGTGGAATGTTGCTTGACCGTCATTCAGAAGCATTAGAAAACATTAAAGAATTATTTAGAAATGCAGGAGTTGGTTATGAACTTTCTTTTGAAATGGTAAACGCTTGTGATTACAATGTTCCACAAGACAGAAAACGGGTAATTTTTGTCGGTATCAGAAAAGATTTAGGTTTTACTTATCAATTTCAAAAACCAAATTTCAAAAAACTAACTTTACAAGATGCTATTTGGGATTTAAAAGACAATGTTCTTCCTGCAAAAACAAACAATAAAACAAATGGAAACGACTGTAAAATTTCCAATCACGAATATATGACTGGTGGTTTTTCAACTATTTTTATGTCAAGAAATCGAGTAAGAAGTTGGGATGAACAATCTTTCACAATTCAGGCAGGTGGTCGCCACGCTCCTATTCATCCACAAGCTCCAAAAATGAAATTTATTGAACAGAATATTCGTGTTTTTGTTCCTGGAAAAGAAGATTTGTACAGAAGGTTAAGCGTTAGAGAATGTGCAAGAATTCAAACATTCCCAGACGATTTTATTTTTCATTATGACAACATTTCAGCAGGTTACAAAATGATTGGCAATGCCGTTCCTGTAAATTTAGCACACTTTCTTGCCAATAGTATTAAAGCTCAATTGTTACAAAATGAAACAAAACATCAAATAAAAAACATTAGTAAAGAAGCTGTAGCCGTATGACAAATATTTTAGAAGCCATTGTAAACATTGCCGAAAATCCGATTTATGAAATCAGAAATCATTATTCAGGCAGAAACAGAATGAACAATATAGGTGAAGCTTTGGAAACTTTTATCAAAGATGCTTTTGCTAACACCATTCAGACCGAAAATGAAACGGAAAAAATGCGCAGATACAATGAAGAGTTTTCTTGGTTAGGTAATCAAAACCATCCACCCGATATTATGATAAAAGGTGGCGATGCTATTGAGGTTAAGAAAACTCAAAGTGCAAATTCTGATTTGGCTTTAAATAGTTCTTACCCAAAATCAACTGTTCAAGCAAATAGCACGATGATTACTCAATCTTGTCGAACTTGTGAAGATTGGACAGAAAAGGATTTGATTTATTGCGTTGGACACACAACTGATGACAGTATAAAATCTTTGTGGATGGTTTATGGAAATATTTATGCAGCTAATCACGAAACTTATCAAATTATCAAGCAAAAAATTACTGAAGGAATAAACGAAATTCCAAATGTCGAACTTGCTGAAACCAATGAATTAGGTCGAGTAAACCAAGTTGACCCTTTGGGAATTACCAACTTACGAATCCGTGGAATGTGGCAAATTCAAAACCCAAGACGAGTTTTTAATTACCTACACGCTTCTTCTGAAAGTACTTTTGAAGTTGTCGCAATAGTCCCAATCTCTAAATATGAAAGTTTCCCAAAAGAAAGTAAAAAGAAACTTGAAAATCTAGGAAATCCGAATTTGACAATAAACAATGTAGAGGTTAAAGACCCGAATAATCCAGCAAATCTGATAGAAGTAAAATTGATAGTTTTTAAAATTGAAAATAGAACCCATAATATATAGTTAGATATTTTGTATAAAACTTAATCAAAATGCTTCGTTCTAGATTATTTCATGAATTTGACATGATAGCTTGGTTTTAAATTAAAAATCCATCAATATTCATGATGGATTTTAATTTTATAGACCTGTGTAGTATAAGATTATTGCAAGTGTTGCATGTGTTGCAATTCTTTCATTCTTTCTTGTAATAATTCCGGATTAGAGAGTGCGTCCCAACCGATTACCGAAAAACTATACACAACCATTATCAAAGTAAGTAAATTAATTATTAATCCTACAATGCACAATATCCTACCAATATTGAGTGTCGGATAGTTACCATAAGCAGTTGGTTGTACTTGATACAATTTCATATCTTTTGTTGCTAAATAAAGCCCTACAATTGCCAAAACAATTCCAAAGGCATAAAAACAACAAGTAATAATGGAGAAAATACCTAGTACTAATACTACTGTGGCATTGGGTAATTTTTGATCATACATATCTTAAAAATTTAATAGTTTGAAAAATAATATCTGTGTCGATAAAAATAAGAAATTACCATAACAAGTCCTGTACAAATTCCGAAAAAAATTATAACAGTACTATAGTTTCTTTTATTGTCGAAAAAATGTAACGAAAGAAAAAATAATAGTCCTATAAGAGGATATATCGCTGGATAAATTTGGAAAGCTTCCGAAAAATTTCCTTTTACAAGTAAAACAGCAGATCGTTGCAACCCACATCCAAAACATTCTATCCCTAGATAGGTTTTGAAAAAACAAGGCAACATAAAATCTTCTACCGACATAATAATAGAATGAATTTTAATTGTAAAAAATAGAAAATACCCCTGTAAATAACAATAAAACAGAAATTAGAGCAATAGCAAATAGACCTATACACAAACCAATGATACACATGGTTCTTCCATTTTTTAAATTAGTATAACTTTCAAACGAATAGTTTTGTTGGTGCAAATGGTAAAGATTCAAATCGTTTTTGGATTTTATTAGCCCTACAATCCCACATGCTAAACCAATAAAACCTGAACTAAAAAAACTGCCAATAAGAGCTATTAATCCTAGTGTATAAACCGTTTGGGAATTTGGAAGATTTTGTTTCATTATTTTAAAATTTTAGTAAATATAACATTTTTTTTAATACCAATAATAAGTTTTAAAACAAAAGTAGAAAGAAATTTAATAAAAATAAAATGGAATAACTTTTGTTAAAGAATTTCTCTTTCTATTGCTCGAAATTAATTATTTTTGAAAACTATAAATTTTATTAAAAAATGAAGAAAAAAATCATACTTCCAATGTTGGCTGTCATCTTGCTAAACTCTTGTAAACAAGATGAAAAAATCCTAAACTCTCTTAGTGATTACAATATGACTATGGAAACAAAAGGATATCACTTGGGAGACAAAATCAATCTACCAAAAGAAGTAACGGACAATGCAGAGAGTATAGCTATCAGTTTTGGCGACAAGGAAACCCAAAGTCTGAATATCGATCCAAAATATTTTACATTGGGCGACAATATGGTAAGTTTCAACATAAAATTGAAAAGTGGAGAAACTATTTCGCAAGACGCCACCATCAATGTATTTGCGAAAAGTCCAGAAACCAATTTGCACTATACAATAGTGAAAGAATATCCACATAATCCGAAAAATTTTGTCCAAGGTTTTCAATTGGAAGGAAACACTATTTTCGAAAGCGATGGACAACATGGCACTTCACAAATCTTGAAATATGACCTAGGAAATACTAATGCAATAGTAGCAACACCACAAGCACAGGACATTTTCTCCGAAGGTGCTACCATAGTTGGCGACAAGGTTTATCAATTGACTTGGCAAAACAAAAAAGGATTTATCTACAACAAATCCGACCTGAAACTAATAAAAGAATTTCCCTATCCCAACATAATTGGCGAAGGTTGGGGGCTAACTTTTGATGGTACCAATCTTCTACTTTCAGATGGTACTAAAAATATCTATTTCCTCAATCCAAATGACCCTTCCAAAGTTATAAAAACTATTTCTGTTGCTGGAAACAACCAAGTATTCGACCAACTGAATGAGTTAGAATATCACGATGGATACCTGTATAGTAATGTTTGGCAAAAACCAATTATCCTAAAAATAAACCCTAAAACTGGTGAAGTTGTTGCTAAACTTGATTTGTCCGAAATTGTAAAAATCAACCAAAAAGGAAGTGATGATGTACTGAATGGAATAGCTTTCAAAGGTAACAATATGCTCATTACTGGAAAAAATTGGTCTAAAATTTATGAAATTTCTTTGCAATAAATTATTAAAAGCCTCACTTTATGCTCAATTTTGAATTCAAAAATCCAACAAAAATTATTTTTGGTAAAGGAGAAATCCACAAACTTGCAAAAGAAATACCACAAAATGCCAAACTTCTTGTACTTTTCGGTGGTGGGAGTATTATGAAAAATGGAATCTACGATCAAGTGAAAAATGCACTTGTTGGTATCGATTGGATAGAATTTGGAGGTATCGCTGCCAATCCTGAATATGCAGTATTGATGGACGCATTACAAATAATTAAAGAAAAGAAAATAGATTATCTATTGGCAGTTGGAGGAGGTTCGGTTATCGATGGTACAAAATTTTTAGCATTTGCTGCAAAATACAAAGGAAACGACCCTTGGGAAATTCTAAAAAAAAGTATTAGAGCTTATGAAGATGATACGCTACCATTTGCAACAGTACTCACTCTTCCAGCAACTGGCTCCGAAATGAACTCCGGATATGTAATTTCCAGAAAAGAAACCAAAGAAAAATTATCTTGTGGAGGTCCTGGATTATTTCCTCAATTTTCAATTCTGGACCCGGAAGTTATCCGCAGTATTCCCAAGAAACAAATTGCCAATGGTATTGCAGATGCTTACTCTCATGTATTGGAGCAGTATATGACATTCCCTACCTCGGCAACTTTACAAGAAAGAATGATGGAAAGCATCATGTTAACCTTACAAGAAATTGCTCCCAAAGTAATGCAAAATGAGTTTGAATATGAAGCAGCTGCCAATTTCATGTGGTGTTGTACAATGGCTCTTAATGGATTGGTTAGTAAAGGAGTTCCAACAGATTGGGCAGTACACTCTATTGGACACGAACTTACAGCTTTATTTGGGATTGATCATGCTAGGACTTTGGCTATAATAGCACCATCGCATTATAGATATAATAATGCAAATAAAATTGGAAAACTTTGTCAATATGCAGAAAGAATTTGGAATATTTCTCTTGAAAACAATAATGACAAAGCAGAGTTGGGAATCCAAAAAATGGAAACATTTTTCCATAGTATCGGTATCCCTACTCGACTTTCGGATTACACAGAAGAATATTTGGGAACTGCAGAGAAAATTCAACAAGTTTTTACAGAAAGAAAATGGATGTTGGGCGAAAGAAAAAATATTGGCCCTAATGAAGTTTTGGAAATCGTAAAAATGAGCTATTAAAAAAAAATCCCTTTTCTATTTCTAGAAAGGGGATTTTTTTATTATTAATTATTGAAAATCAATGTAGAAAATGTCTCATTCCTGTTATGAGCATTGGGATTTTGTACTCGTTACAAGCCTCTATACTTTCCTGATCTCTCATGGAACCTCCTGGTTGGATAATTGCTTTTATACTTTCTTTGGCACAGAAATCTACTACATCTCTGAAAGGAAAAAACGCATCCGAAGCCAAAACCAAATCTCCAGAGAATTTTTCTTTGGCTCTTTCTATCGCTTGTTGAGTTGCCCAAATCCTATTGACTTGTCCACCACCAATTCCTAGAGCTTGTGTACCGTTGGAAACCACAATCGCATTGGACTTCACATATTTCACTACTCTTTGTGCAAACAGCAATGCTTTTTCTTGCTCTGTAGTAGGCTTAACTTCTGTTGCACATTTAATTTCCGTAGAAAACTGGTAATCGGTATTTTGTAAAAGAATGGCACCATCAATTTTCACCCAAGTTTGTCTATCGGAAATAGGATTTTTTATTTTTATGATTCTTAAATTCTTTTTGGTTTTCAAAATTTCAATGGCATCATCATCAAAATCAGTTGCCATTACTATTTCTAAAAATGTTTTGTTCAATTCTTCGGCAGTAGCTGCATCTACTTTATAGTTCATAGCAACAATACCTCCGAAAATAGAAATTGGGTCGCAATTGAAAGTATTTTGGTAAGTTCCCAAGGCATTTTCACCTATTGCAACACCACAAGGAGTAGAATGTTTCACCGCACAACAAGCCATTTCGTTTTTGAATTCGTTTACTACTTTCCAACAAAGATCCATATCCCTAAGGTTATTAAAAGAAAGTTCTTTACCACCCAAGATTTCAAAATCTTTCATTGCTCCATTTTCGGTAGTAGAAACATAGTAAGCAGCAGATTGATGAGGATTTTCACCATATCGAAGGTCTGAAACTTTTTGGTAAGAAGCATTTAGATATTGGGGATATTCTTCGTCTAAAAGCATTTGAGAAATAGCTGCATCATAAGCAGAGGTTAAATTAAAAACTTTTCCTGCCAATTTTTTTCTAGTTTCGTAAGTAGAATTGCCAGTAGCTTTCATTTCGTCCATAATTTTTGTATAATCTTCTACATTTGTAATTACGGTAACAAATTTGAAATTTTTGGCTGCAGACCTCAACATAGAAGGACCACCAATATCTATAAATTCTATTTTTTCTTCTAATGAAATATCTTTATTAACATTATCAAAAAACGGATAAAGATTAACAATAACCATATCGATAAGCCCAATTTCATACTGTTGCACTGTTTGCATGTGTTCTTGGTTGTCCCTTACCGCCAACAAACCACCATGAACCATTGGGTGGAGTGTTTTCACTCGTCCATCTAACATTTCCGGGAAATTGGTAACATCATCTATTTGTATTGGAGATAGACCTGCATCTTTCAGGTGTTTGAAAGTTCCACCAGTAGAAATTAATTCGTAATTATTGTTTTCTAAAAATTTTGCGAATTCCACTAGACCCGATTTGTCGGAAACACTTATTAAAACTCGTTTTTTGTTCATTTTTCTTTTATTTTTATTTCAATTT
>JAFDZJ010000050.1 GCA_018266965.1 Bacteroidota bacterium | reverse complement strand
TATTATTGTAAATGGAGAATCGGTAAAAGAACATTATCTGTACAGAAATAACATTGGATATATGCCACAGATTGGTCGATACCCGGAAAATATGTCGATAAAAGACACTTTGAAAATGATAAAAGAAACTCGAAATATTCCGGAAAAAGATTTGGATACCGAGTTGTTACAAGCATTTGATTTGGAAAAGTTATACGACAAAAAAATGGGAACACTTTCCGGAGGTACTACCCAAAAAGTAAGTGCGGTTTTGGCTTTTATGTTCAATCCATCAATTATTATTTTAGATGAACCAACTGCTGGATTGGATCCTTTGGCTTCTGAAATATTGAAAAACAAAATATTAAAAGAAAAAGCAAACGGCAAATTAATAGTCATAACCTCACATTTGTTAAGCGAATTGGACGATATTGTTAGTGAAATAGTTTTTATGAATGAAGGGAAAATTATCGTTCATCAATCTGTTGAAGATTTAATGAAAGAAACACATACCACAAAGATTTCCGAAGGTATCGTTGCTATACTCAAAGGTATGAGGAAGAATAATTATGATAATCCAGTTCAAAAAAAATAATTTATCATGAACAAAATAGCTCAATTTATCTTTTTTGATATTCTGAAAAATAAAATAATAATTTTTTATACACTATTATTATTCATTATTTCGTGGTCTGTACTAGGTTTGGATAGTAATAATACCAAGACTACACTTAGTTTGCTCAATATTGTGTTGTTGGTAGTACCATTGGTAAGTATTATATTTTCTACTATTTATGTTTATAATTCCAATCAATTTATAGAATTATTACTTAGTCAACCTGTTGCGAGATTGAAGGTTTGGTCCAATTTGTTTTTAGGATTGTCTTCGGCATTGGTATTGGCATTTGTCATTGGTTGTGGAGTACCGATTTTATTGTATTCATCTTTGGAGATTGGTTTTTCACTAATAATAGTTGGTGTAATGTTGTCGATAATATTTTGTTCATTGGCGATGTTGTCAGCAATTATAACTAGGGATAGGGCAAAAGGAATTGGGATTTCTATTTTTATTTGGATGTTTTTCGGAATTATTTATGATGGGATACTGTTGGTGTTTTCTTTTCAATTTGCAGATTATCCTATAGAAGGAATAATGGCTACCCTTACTGCAATTAATCCTATCGGATTGTCCAGGATTTTCGTGTTGCTACAACTCAATATCGCTGCAATGTTAGGTCATTCCGGAGCTATTTTCAAGCAAGTATTTGGGAGTGGAGGAGGATTGATAACATCTTTGGTGATTTTATTGATATGGACAATTTTTCCATTTGTTGTTTCATTAATAAAATTTAACAAAAAGGATTTATAACTTTTTTTATTGTTAAAAAAGAATAATGATAAAAATCAGATAACCAATTAGTTGAAAAATGATTTTTGTCATTTTAAATTAGGACAAAACTATCTACTTTTACCTAAAATTAATCGTTATGAAAAAGTCATTATTTACCCTAGCAATTTTTTCAATTGCCTTGATGGGTTGCAAGTCCAATGAAAATGCACCAACAGAAAATCAATCCTCTGCAACTACCGAAACAGTATCTGGTGGACAAGAAGCAGTGAAAGATGAAGACTCTGCACCAACTATTGTAAAATTAGCTGCCGAAAACAAAGATTTGAGTACATTGGTAAAAGCTGTTGAAGCAGCAGGATTGACAACTTCTCTTAGTAACGCAGGCCCTTTTACAGTTTTTGCACCGCTTAATTCTGCATTTGAAAAATTACCAGCCGGAACAGTTGAGGATTTGTTGAAACCTGAAAACAACTCCAAATTGGGTGATATTCTCAGTCATCATACTTATGTAGGGGTTATAAAACCAGAACAGTTTACCGATGGACAAACTTTGGGTATGGTCGATGGAAAATCAATTACCATAAAAATGGTCAATGGCAAACCAACAGTCAATGGTACTATAAATATAGTTGCTTCTGTACCTGCTTCCAACGGAATTGTACATGTTGTAGATGCAGTAATATTACCAGAATAAATCAAACCACACATCATAATAGTTTGAATTTAATGTTTGTAGAAACAGTACTCTTTTCGGGGTACTGTTTTGTTTTGAAAAAATGATTATGAAGTGAGTATTATTTTTTTTGTTAATGACTCTTTTGATACTTTTGTTTTGCTACACCGAATCTTCGTTTTTAAGGCAAAAAAACAAGAGTATTAAAATCATTAACTAATACAGTTTTAAATGCGAAAGCAATGGGTATTTAGCAATAAATATATTATGATAACGAATTGTTAATTTACTATATTAATCTTTTGTTTAGTTATTATTTTGTTTTTTTTAAATTTATTTTAATATTAAAAATAGTTTAATTGTGTGTTTTTTTTAGAAAGAAATTATATCTTTGTCATTACTAATTTTTTAAAATTATCATTATGAAAAAAATTCTATTATGGTGCACGATGCTCATTACGAGTTGGGCATTTGCACAGACTACCGTAACCATTGGTACGGGAGCAAGTGGGTCCACCTATGTTAATGGTGCACCAATCTATCGTTCTTCTGCTACGAGTGTGTATCAGTATTCCAAATCTGTACAGTTGCTAACTGCGGCAGATTTAGCAGCTGCAAGTGTAACTTCCGGAGCTACCATTACACAGATTGCTTATAATAAAGCAACTGCATTCAATGTTTCTGGAACTAATGAGTTTCAGTTAAAAGTATATCTGAAAAACAGTTCGGCTACTACCTTAACTTCTGGAACATCTTGGGACACCATGATTGCTGGTGCAACTTTGTTTTATGACAAAGCTATTAATAGTTCTAATAATTTCCCTGCAACTGCAGACTGGGTAAATTTAGCAAATAGTACAGGAAATACATTTAACTATGCAGGTGGTTCTATAGAGGTTTATATCGATTGGTTTATCAATGGTACAGGTACTTCTCCTTGGACAGGAGGGGCTTTTAACTGGAAATATGATTCAGTTACAGGTAAAAACCAAGCCATGGGTACTAGTAATTCTACTGCTATCCCTGGGACAAATACTTCTTGGAGTACCCAAGCCTATCGCTACCAAACTCAATTAACTTTTACAAGCACTGCTTGTTCTGGAACTCCTACACCGGGAAATACTATTATTACAGGTTCTAACACCTGTCCTGGTCCTTACAATGCAACATTAAGTTTGCAAAATTCTACCACAGGCAGTGGAGTAACTTATCAATGGTACAAAAATGGTACAGCAATTACAGGAGCAAATAGCTCAACTTACTCAACTAGTATTACTGCGGCAGATTCTTATTATTGTGCTGTTACTTGTACCAATTCTTCACAAACTACCAATTCTACGACTGTCGTAAGTGCTGCTCCAACTGCACCTTATGCAATCCCTTATTTTGAAGGATTTGAAAACAACAATTCCGATGCAGTACAAATTTCTTGTTATACACAAGAAGCAGTATCAGGAACTTCAGTTTGGACTGCTAATAAAACGGCTACAACCTATAATAGATCTCCAAGAACTGGACTTTTTGATGCAACATTACAATACGGAAACGAAAGATGGTTTTTCATCCCTATCCAATTGACTGGTGGTACCGCTTACCAAGTAAAATTGTATGCAAGACAAGATGGTGCTACAGTTGCTAATGCTAGTATGACAATTGCTTATGGTACTTCTGCTACTGCTGTTGCGATGACCAATCCAATCGTAACAAATTTTGGTTTAATTAATGGAGATTATCAAGCTGTTTCAGGTAATTTTACACCTGCAACTACAGGAGTGTATTATGTGGGTATCAAAGGAAATATAAATTCATCTCCTTGGTATATTACTCTAGATGATATTTCTATTGGTTTAGTGCCAACTTGTCAAGAGCCTACTGCTATCACAGCTTCGGCAATTACAACCAATACTGCAACTATTTCTTGGACTGCTCCTGCAACTGCCCCAGGAACTGGTTATGATGTGTACTACTCTACCACTAATACTGCACCTACAACAACTACAACCCCTAATTGGTCAGGTAATGCTGTAACAACCAATCTTGCTAGTTTATCGGCAAATACACAGTATTTTGTGTGGGTTAGATCTGTTTGTTCGGCTAGTGATAAGAGTACATGGGTAGCTTTACCAAGTTTTACAACTTTGTGTAATGCTTATACCATTCCTTATTTCGAAGGTTTTGAAACTGGTTATACCAATGCAACTGCTGTTGCTGGTTGCTTAAGCCAAGCTTCTGTTGCAGGATCTTCAAATTGGACTGCTAATAATACAGCTACTGATTATAATAGATCACCTAGGACTGGTGCTTGGAATGCCTATTTACAATATGGTAATGAAAGATGGTTGTTTATCCCGGTACAATTAACAGGTGGTACAGCTTACCAAGTAAAATTGTATGCAAGACAAGATGGTGCTACTGCTACCGATGCTAGTATGATGATTTCTTATGGTACTGCTGCTACGGACGCTGCTATGACTAACTCAATAGTTGCTGATACACCTATTGTTAATGGTAGCTATCAACCAATTTCTGGTAATTTTATTCCTGCTACTACCGGTACATATATTATAGGTATCAAAGGAAAAATGAATTCTACACCTTGGTATATCTCTTTAGATGATATTTCCATCAATCTAGCTCCTACTTGCTTGGAACCAACAGCGTTTACAGCTTCTGCAATTACAGCTTCTAGTGCTACCCTTTCTTGGACTGCTCCTGCAACTGCACCTGCAAATGGTTATGATGTGTATTACTCTACAACCAATACTGCTCCTACTGCAACTACCACTCCAACTTGGTCTGGTAATGCTATTTCAACGAACCTTTCTAGTTTATCGGCAAATACACAATATTTTGCTTGGGTTAGATCGGTTTGTTCTGCTAGTGATAAGAGTACTTGGGTTTCACTACCTAGTTTTACTACTATGTGTAGCTCTACAACTGTTCCTTATACTGAAAATTTTGAGTCAGTAACTCCACCTGCTTTGCCTAACTGTGGTTCTTCTCAAAATGCTGGTACAGGAAACAACTGGGCTACGGTTTCCAATCCAGGTTCTGGATTTACAACAAAAGCATTGCAATATTTATATAATTTTAGCAACGCTGCTAATGCTTGGTATTATACTCAAGGGATTACTATGACAACAGGTACTAATTATACTATTGCTTTTGATTACGGAAATAATTCTACTACATATAAAGAGAATTTAAAAGTAATGTTTGGTACTGCAGCAGACTATAATGTAATGATTAATCCGATTGTAGATTTGTCCAGCATTAATGATGGTGTTTTACATTCAGTTTCTTATACCTTTACTGTTCCTGCAAATGGAGTGTATTATTTTGGATTCAATTGTTATTCTGGAGCAAACCAATATAATCTTTATGTAGATAATATTAGTATCACAAATGCTACTGCGGGTACTTCCGAAATTGCTTCTACCAAAGATGCTATAAAAGTATATCCTAATCCATTTACAGAGGTATTGAATATTTCTGATGTTAGAAATGTAAAATCTGTTTCTATTGTAGATGCTTCTGGTAGATTGGTAAAAACTATTGACAAGCCAACTGCTCAATTGCAATTAGGAGATCTTACTTCTGGATTGTATATGGTTACGCTTCATTACAACAACGGTACTACACAAACCGTAAAAGCAATGAAAAAATAATCAATAATATTTTTATAATATAAGAACCGTCCAAGTAAGTTGGACGGTTTTTTTGTATTCGTTTGGTTGATATATTTTTATTGCCAATATTTCCTTAGAGCCTGTTAAAATTTTATATCTAATTTTTTTGTAGGTATTTTTAGATGGATTTTTTGTTTTAAATTTGAAGTTTTAGCGGGCTAAAACAAGAAGTTAAAATAGAAAATACGCTGAAAAGAACACAAAAAAATAAATAAGAAGTTCAAGAATGCTTAAAAATAAATATTTCGATAAAATTTAAACAGGCTCTTATTGTTTATGGTTTTTTATGAATGTATCTGGCGAGTTTTATCCCCATATCTGTCCAAACTATTTTTG
>JAFDZJ010000004.1 GCA_018266965.1 Bacteroidota bacterium | reverse complement strand
GAAGTTTCTGCCAATATTATCGATCAATGCGTTGCTCAAGGTGTTCCTTTTGGTAGAGAATACGGAGGACAATTGGACAATCGCTCTTTTGGAGGTGTACAAGTGAAAAGAACTTTCTATGCCAAAGGACAAACTGGACAACAGTTGCTGCTAGGAGCTTATTCCGCAATGAGTCGCCAAATTGGTAAGGGTAGAATAAAAATGTACAATCGCCACGAAATGATGGAACTGGTGCTTGTAGATGGAAAAGCAAGAGGAATTATTGCAAGAAATTTGGTAACCGGTGAAATCGAAAAACATTCTGCTCACGCAGTAGTTATCGCTTCTGGTGGATACGGAAATGTATATTTCCTATCAACCAACGCTATGGGTTCCAACACATCTGCAGCTTGGAAAATTCATAAAAAAGGAGCCTTTTTTGCTAATCCTTGTTATGTACAAATTCACCCAACTTGTATTCCTGTACACGGAACTCAACAATCCAAACTAACTTTGATGTCCGAGTCATTAAGAAACTCTGGAAGAATTTGGGTGCCAAAAAAGATTGAAGATTCTGTTGCTATCCGTGAAGGAAAGCTAAAACCAGAAAATATAAAACCAGAAGATAGAGATTATTATTTGGAAAGGAGATATCCTGCATTTGGAAATCTCGTGCCAAGAGATGTTGCTTCTAGAGCTGCAAAAGAAAGATGCGATGCTGGTTTCGGTATAGAGAACAATGACACGAAAGAAGGAGTTTACTTGGATTTCTCTACGGAAATTATGAAAAAAGGTAGAGAAGCAGCTACCGAAAAAAATATCCATAATCCTTCCGAACAGCAAATTTATGATTTAGGAAAAGCTTGGGTTGAAGAAAAATATGGTAACCTTTTCGTGATGTACGAAAAAATTACCGCAGACAATCCTTATGTTACTCCTATGAAGATTTACCCTGCTGTACACTATACCATGGGAGGTGTTTGGGTTGATTATAATTTGCAATCTACTATACCGGGTTGTTTTGTGATTGGTGAAGCAAATTTCTCTGACCACGGAGCAAATAGATTAGGAGCATCGGCTCTTATGCAAGGTTTGGCAGATGGTTATTTTGTATTACCTTATACCATTGCAGACTATCTTTCCGCTGATATTCGTACCGGAGCAATACCTACTGATACAACAGCATTTAATGAGGCTGAAAAATCAGTAAAAGACAAAATAGATTTCTTTATCAACAACAAAGGAACTCATTCTGTCGATCATTTCCACAAAAAACTTGGACACATCATGTGGAACAAAGTTGGAATGGGACGAACTCCTGAAGGATTGCAAGAAGCCATAAAAGAAATTGAAGAGGTAAGAAAAGATTTTTGGAAAAATGTAAAAGTACCAGGAGAAGCCAATGAAATGAACATGGAATTGGAAAAAGCTTTCAGGGTTGCAGATTTCTTGGAACTTGGTCAATTGATGGCTATCGATGCACTCAATAGAAAAGAATCTTGTGGTGGACACTTCCGATGGGATCATGCCACAGAAGAAGGTGAGGCAGAAAGAGATGATGTTAATTTTAAATATGTTGCCGCTTGGGAATACAAAGGAGAAGACATCAATGCGGAAACTATGCACAAAGAAGACCTTATCTACGATAATATAGAAGTGAAAACAAGAAGTTATAAATAATCTCCAAAAAGTAAGAAAATGAGTGCAAAAAAAGGACTTAATCTGACTCTGAAAATTTGGAGACAGAAAAATAATAAATCAAAAGGACAATTTGAAGTTTATAAAGTATCGGATATATCTACGGATTCTTCTTTCCTAGAAATGTTGGATATTCTCAACGAAAACCTCATCAACGAGGGCAAGGATCCAATTGCTTTCGATCACGATTGTAGAGAGGGTATTTGTGGAATGTGTTCTCTATACATCAATGGTAGGGCTCATGGACCAGATACCGGAATTACTACTTGCCAATTACACATAAGAATGTTCAAAGATGGTGAAACCATCACTATCGAACCTTGGAGATCCGCTGCTTTTCCTGTAATAAGAGATTTGGTAGTGGACAGATCTGCTTTCGATAGAGTGATGGCTGCAGGAGGTTTTGTTTCAGTAAACACTTCTGGAAACACTTTAGATGCCAACGCAATTCCAGTTCCGAAAGAAGACGCAGACAAAGCCATGGATGCTGCTGCTTGTATTGGTTGTGGAGCTTGTGTTGCCACTTGTAAAAATGGCTCTGCAGCATTATTTGTTGGAGCAAAAGTATCACAATACGCTTTGTTACCACAAGGTAGAGTAGAAGCCAAAAGAAGAGTATTGAATATGGTGAAACAAATGGACGAAGAAGGTTTCGGAGCTTGTTCCAACACTGGAGCTTGTGAGGTGGAATGTCCAAAAGGTATTTCACTAGAAAATATCGCAAGAATGAACAGAGAGTATCTTTCTGCTTTTGTAGATAGAGGATAATCTTTAATTATCTTAAAATAGTAATCCTTTCATATCATATATGAAAGGATTTTTCTTTAAATTTAAATGAAATATAGGTGAATTTTATTTTGATGTGCTGGACTATAAAATAAGGGTTAATCTGAAATTAAAAAGTCTATCACTCTAATGCTATTATTATGTCGGATTGCTTTTTTGATTTTCTTATTTATACTTTCTCGGTTATTGCATTTTTTTGAAATTGATGATATTACAAATCTTGTTCTTTTGCCTTGAAAACGAAGTTTCGGCGTAACCAAACAAAAGAACCAAAAGTTGCCTCTCTATTTTTATTTTTTCAAAGGGAATCGACGAATGATATTTCAAGACATGGAGTCAGAAGTTAAAAAAATGAAATAAAATTCTAAAATTTCCAAATTCGCTCCACCGCTTTACCCCTCACTTACTCTAACACTAGAAATTCACCTCTGTATTTTTTTTCAAAGGAATCGGCGAAACTTCGTTTTCTTAACGATTTTTATTTCATTTTTTTTAGCTTCTGCTTCCGAAGTCTTTTAAAATACCTTGATGCTTTTAATCATTTTTGAATTTGAATTGAGATAACCCAGCACATCAAAATAATATTTATCTAGTAAATTAAAGCTCTTTTAATTTCTGAAATTCTGTTTTTCCATTGATTATTGAAAACAACATCTAATTGTTTTCGATGATGCTTCTCATTTAGAGGAATTGTAAAAATTAAAATTTCATGTTGCATAAAAAATAATATTATGAATTGCAAATATGCTAAGCCATATTTCAATTTTTTTACTTACAATTTCAACTTCAATTCCAATTCCTCCAACTGCTCAGCAGCAATCGGGCTTGGTGCATCTATCATTACATCTCGTCCGGAATTGTTTTTTGGGAAAGCGATATAATCTCTAATGACTTCGTTGCCGTCTAAGATTGCCACCAATCTATCAAAACCAAATGCCAAACCTCCGTGTGGAGGAGCTCCATACTTGAAAGCATTCATCAAAAATCCAAATTGTGCTTCGGCATCTTCTTTGGAAAAGCCCAATAAATCAAACATTTTGGATTGCAATTCTTTATCGAAAATACGGATAGAACCGCCACCAATTTCGTTGCCATTCAGTACCAAATCATAAGCATTGGCTCTTACTTTTCCGGGATCGGTTTCCATCAATCCTATGTCTTCCGGTTTTGGCGAAGTAAAAGGATGGTGCATGGCGTGGTATCTTGCAGTTTCTTCGTCCCATTCCAACAGTGGGAAATCTACCACCCAAAGTGGGGCAAATTCATTTCCTTTTCTCAATCCCAATCTATTTCCCAATTCCATTCTCAGGGCAGAAAGTTGCGTTCTTACTTTGTCGGTGTTTCCGCTCATTACGAAAATTAAATCTCCTGGTTTTGCTCCAAATTTTTCGGCGATTTTCTTTAAATCTTCTTCGTTGTAGAATTTGTTAACTGAAGAAGTTACCACTCCATCATTTTGAAATTTAACCCAAATCATACCCGTAGCACCAATCTGTGGTCTTTTTACCCAATCAATCAGTTCATCAATTTGTTTTCGGGTATAGTCTGCACAACCTTCTACATTGATACCAACCACTAATTCTGCCTCATCAAAAATTTTGAAATCCTTGCCTTTTACCAGTTCATTCAACTCATAAAATTCCATTCCGAATCTTATATCCGGTTTGTCGTTTCCGTATTTTTGCATCGCTTCGGCAAAAGTCATTCTTGGGAAAGCACCAAAATCTTTATCGGAAGCTTCTTTCAACATAGCTTTAGTCATTCCTTCAAAAACATTCATGATGTCTTCCTGCTCTACAAAAGCCATTTCGCAATCTATTTGTGTAAATTCCGGTTGTCTGTCGGCTCTCAAATCCTCATCACGGAAACATTTCACAATCTGGAAATATTTGTCCATTCCGCCTACCATCAATAGTTGTTTGAAGGTTTGTGGCGATTGTGGAAGTGCATAAAATTGTCCCGGATTCATCCTGCTGGGTACAACAAAATCTCTCGCACCTTCTGGGGTGGATTTTATTAATACCGGTGTTTCTACCTCTATAAAACCCTCGTCTGAAAGATAATTTCTCACTTTTTGAGCCATTTTGTGTCGGAAAATCAACTTTTCTTTCACTGGATTTCTACGGATGTCCAAATATCGGTATTTCATTCTGAGTTCCTCGCCACCATCGGTTTCGTCTTCTATGGTAAATGGAGGAAGTTGGGATTCATTAAGTATTGTTAAATTTTCCACCAAAATTTCTATTTCTCCGGTAGGAATTTTTGGATTTTTGGAAGATCTTTCGATAACTTTCCCTTGGATTTGGATAACAAATTCCCGTCCTAATTTTTTAGCTTCTGCCATCAATTCGGCTGTAGAACGGTCTTGATCAAAAACCAATTGGGTAATTCCGTATCTATCCCGAAGGTCTATCCAAATCATAAAGCCTTTGTCTCTTATGGTTTGTACCCATCCGGAGAGGGTAACATTTTCGTTTAGATTTTGTAGCGAAAGTTCGCCATTGGTGTGTGTACGGAACATTTTTGTTTCTAAAATTTATTTTATTAATGAATTGCAAAGGTAGTAATAATAGAGAATATCTACTAGACCTAAAAATTTTGAGGTGTGATTTTAAAAATATTGAACGATAATTGTGTATATTTTTCATAAATTTCTTAAATAATTCCAAATTTGGTTAATATTTTTAATTATAATCAACTATTTTACGAATAACCACAATTTATTTTCAAAAATTATTGTTTTGTAAATTATTAGATGATACCTTTGCACCCGCTTTTCGATTTTATAGTATTGAATTTAAGTGCATGAAAAACAACAAGTTGAAATTTGAATTTATTGCAATCCTCCTGCCAATGGTGGTTTTGGGACAGTCGACATCTTCTTCGTCTGTAAAGATTGGTTTGGCAGAGTTTCATCAATTGGCTGTTCCAAAGTTGGAAGACCAAGTTGTTTTGTTGCATATTGTTACTGATACGAAAAAAGAATTAGTAACTGACGAATCTCCAGTTGTACTTTCTTCTACGGATAATTTCAATTTTTTTGCAAGATCGGCTTCTCAAGATTTTTCTTCGCTTAATTTCCATCAACAAAACATCAACACTCTTTTAAGTATTACGGTTAATGAAACGGAATCTAAAAATAAAGAAATTGATTTCTCGCAAAATACACATAAGCTGAATGTTGGTGGAGTAAAGAATGTTTCTGGTAAAGACTTGTTGTCGTTTGTTAAAAATAATCCTTTGATCCTAGCAAGTCAATCGGTAATAGGTTATGGGAAACCAACCATAGGGAAAGCATTGCAATTTCGATATGTGGTAAATTCTCAAAAGGCATTTGAGTTTTTTAAGGAAAACAATTTTACAGGAAAAAACAATTCGGTAATCTATACCATCACTTCTAACTAAACAAAAATATAAAACAATTTAAAACAAGTAATATTATGAAAAAGTTATTTTTCGCAATGACGATTATCGCAGGAACTTTTGCAGTTTCTAACAACGCAAATGCACAAAGCTCAACAGCTTCTACAAATGTAAAAATTACATTGGCAGATTTTATTACCGCTCAAGATGGTAATGGTACTACTGCTTCTGCTACTCCAGGTGCAGGTGCAGAAGTTGCTTTCTCCTATCCAGATGCAGCATCTTACACAGTAGATCAAACTGTTGCTAAAGTTGGACACTTGAAAGTTACTGCTACCAAATCTTTCGGAGTAAAAGTAAAAGCAAACGCTGCAAATTTCTTGAAAGGTACAGATGCAATCCCTGTAAGTGTTATGGATATTATCCCTACTGCTCCAGGATCAGGTACTGCTACTACGGTTACTTTGTCAGCAGCAGATCAAACAATCCTTGCAAATGTAAACTCTGGAATAAAAACCATCGATGTTTCTTACAAAATTCCTTTTGCAAAAGCTCAATCTGATATTTTAGGAAAACCATCGGGAGTATATAACCAAACAGTTACTTATACTTTTTCTCAACCATAATAGAGAATAATTAATTAGGCTAATTAGAAGTTTCTGCTAATTATTTATTTAATTTGCAGAAACTTTTTTACTATTTCTAAATCCTAGCTTATGTTAAAATCTATTTTTCCCCAAAGTATTGCTTTTCTACTCTTATGTTTTGTTACACTATTGTCTGCACAAGGAGTTACGGTATCGCCAACAAGATTATTTTTTTCCGGAGATCCCGGTTCTGTACAAAGCCAAACCGTTACCCTAAAAAACGACAGTCCTAATACTGTTTCTTTTTCTGTAGGGTTAAATGATTGGTACAGGGATATCAATGGACAAAAATTATATTTTGCTCCCAACACTCTCCCACAATCCAATGCAAGTTGGTTAAAAACTTCGGACAAAAATATTACTATTGCCCCAGGAGAAACCAAGGAAGTAGTCCTAACCATGACTGTTCCAAAACCATTAAAAACAGAGGGTGTAACCAACTCTATGCTTATGCTTACCCAAATTGCTAGGCAAGATGATGTTGCCTCCAAAGAAAAAAGTATTGGTATAAAGATTTTATTCGAATTTGCTTTGCATGTTTTCTATACACCAAAAGCCAATACCAACGAGGATATGGATTTTGTAGCGATAGATTTTGTAACCAAAAAAGATGAGAAAACGGGTGTGGAACAAAAATTGGTAACCGCTAAAATAAAAAACCTGGGCAATATGAACTCCGACTCCACAGTAGAGTTCGAGTTGATGAACAAATCTACAGGGGCAGAAACCAAGTTGAACCCACAAGCTATATCCATGATGCCAGGAGCAGAACAGGTAGTATCATTTGTAGTACCTAATAATTTGAAAGGAACTTATAAAGGCGTTGCTATCTTAAGGATTGGCTCGGAAGCCAATGTGAGGATTGGAGAAAAAGAATTTAATTTTTAGGTTTTTTTATTAAAAAAACAAAAAATAATTGTTCTAAATATTTTTTAGAACAAAAATAAAATATTGATTATTGGCAAAAGCTACTTTTCTTTTGGACATGAATTTTGAAAAATGAATTTAAAATTATTTTTTACTGGAATTTTCTTTTGGTTGGGACAATTATACTTTGCCCAACCCGTTACCATCAATCTTTCCGAAGACAATATAATAAATAGAACGGAATATAACCAAATATTGCAGTCGGGAGTTTTGTATAAAGGTAATGGGAATTGGAGGTCTGCAGGAGGAGAATGGTATGTGATGTTAAAAGCAAATCAATCTACTTATTCTAATGGAAACTTTACTTTGCCAACAGAAATTGTAAACTTTAGACTAAATAATATCAATGGAGTAACTCCTGGCACAGGGCAATTGAAAGGAATTTGGCCTGGATATAAAAATATTACAACAACTTTCCAATCTTTTTTTCAGCCTGAAAAAGCTAATTCCAATGCTCCAAAAGGTGCTATAATGATGAACTACCAAATACTAAGTAGTTCGTTTCCAAATTACATTTTTCAATCTGGAAGTTATATTGTATCCATTGATAACAATCAGGCTCCTAATGGAACATGGTGGTCATCAACAAATAGATATATAGACCCATCTGGTTGGCAAATGAACATCTCAGTTCCAGAGTTTGCAAAGTGGTTTGTTACACAGAATGCCTTTACTTACAATTACAACTCTTTGTCCAACTTTTCATCTCCACAAGATTTGGTTTTTGACCTTAGCAATTTCCAAATTAGTCATACTACCGATGCCTATCTCGATGCCAAAGCACAGGGTAATATTTCTTTCACTCCACACGGAGGTGGTGTAGCTACCGACATTCCGATTAGCAATGTTGAGGTGTTCGGTACAGGACTTACGACAAAAACACTTAGTACTTCTTATCAAAATATTAATTCTTCTGCCTATTCAGTAATTACAGGAAACAGAAATACAATCCCTATCAAGATTAGGATAAATGCCAATGCTGTAAAACAGCAATTGTACAGAGCCGGGACTTATACTTTTACGGTGGATTTCAAAATAAGGAATAATGGTGGTACGGTTAGTGATACCCAATCGGTACCATTTACCATTACCACACAACCCCTCAGTACTATTGCTATACAAGGAACGCCAGATGTTAATTTTACCTTTGCTACCGCTGCCGATTACCAAACCGGAAAAAGCCAAAATATGGCCAATCATCT
>JAFDZJ010000049.1 GCA_018266965.1 Bacteroidota bacterium | reverse complement strand
TCTACCTCGTCATTAGTTCCGTTGTACATTGTTTTGTATTTCAGAGCTTTGTAGCCAAAAAGTCCCAAGAAAATTATCCACAAAAATACCAATCCACCTAGGACATATCCTGTATAGTTCAGTTTTGTTTTTGGAGAAATCAATCGAATGGAAATGTAAAGGAAAATAAACGATGGAATAAAAACGGTAAGAAAAGCACATGCAATTCCGAAGTATTTCAAAAATCCATCTTGCAAGAAAAATTGCAAATCTCCTGGCAAACTTATAAAATCGTTGTCGATACTTGTGCCAAGTATAGCGATAGCCGAAAACAATAGACTTAATCCCATCAATCCGAAAATTGCTCCTAAAAATACTACAATTACTCTACCGATTCCACTACCGGTTTTGTTGATGATAGGTTTGTTTTGGTTGATGAAATCTCCAATTTTTTGAGACGACTCGTTGGCAAATTCTACAATTTTACCGGACTCTTCTTTCAGATTGTCAAAGTTGAGTGGTTTGCCTTTCATTTTAAGGAAATCCGAAGCACTTTTGGCTTGTGGAAGGACAATCCAAAGTACCACATAGATTGTAATAATCAGCATGGTAGAGATTCCTTTGTTAGATAATCCTAGTATAATTAGCAAAGCCCAAATTATTCGCATCCAACTGATGTCTATTCCGAAATAATGAGCCAATCCGGCACAAACTCCACCAATTTTTGCATTTTCTGGATCACGAAATAGTTGTTTTTCAGTAGAAAAATTTCTTTGAGAGGTTTTTGTTTTGTCCTTGGCAACATAGGCTTCCTCTTGTTCTTCTATTACTTCTGGTGTTCCTATTTTGGAGATTATTTTCTCCACATCGTTGTCATTTATAACTTCTCTTTTTCCTAATGAATCTCGGAAAAGTTCGACCATTCGTATTTCTATATCGTGCATTACTTCTTCCGACTCTTCTTGGTCTAGAGAATTTCTAAGTGCAGTAAGGTAATCACTCAATTTTATGTAGGCGTGTTCTTCTATTACGAAAGAAAATCCTGCAAGTCCTATGGATAGTGTTTTGTTCATTTTAGTTTTTTTTAGTGGTTGGTAATTTTTTCAACAGAAAAGTTAAGTTCTGTCCAAGTGTTTTGTAGTTCGTTTAGGAAATTTATTCCTTTTTCAGTAATTTGGTAATATTTTCTGGGAGGACCTCCTGTGGATTCTTCCCATCGGTAGGAGAGAAATTCCCCATTTTTCAATCGGGTAAGCAAAGGGTAGAGTGTACCTTCTACAACTTCTAGATTTCCTATTTTGAGTTCCTCAATCAAGTCCGAAACATACATTTCTTTTTTACTAATCAAACTCAAAATACAAAATTCCAAAATCCCTTTTCGCATTTGGGCTTTTGTGTTTTCTGTGTTCATCGTATTTTATTTTTGTTAAATGGATACATCTTTTAATTTTTTAGAATTTTACAAAGCAAAGATATATATATTATTTGGTATTATGCAATGCAAAGTACTGAAAAAATTTTAAAATTTAATTTAATGTATTGATAATCAATAAGAAAATTTTCACTATTTTGAAAAGTAAATTTTTAAAATGATGAAAATAAAGATAAAATTACCATGATGAAACGGATTTTAGACTAAATAAAGAAATTAAAAAGAAGGTTTTTAAAAATAAATTCTCATAGTTTTTTATTGAATTATTATTTATTTTTCGAGGAATTGATATTGTGATTGTAGTTTTATATAAAATAAAAATCTCCGAACTTACTTCTATCATTTGTTTTTTATTTTCAAATATGCTTTTGAATGACTATTTTTGTAAATTCAAAAAAAACAATTGATGTCAAAATATATAAGATTGTTAAGGATAGAACAATGGGTAAAGAATTTATTTGTATTTATAGCTTTGTTTTTCTCTGGAAATATTCTCCATGAAAATCTATTATTCGGAAGTTTCTTTGCGTTTGTGATTTTTTCTTTTACCGCTAGTGCTATCTACATCCTCAATGATTATATGGATATAGAAGCAGACAAAAAACATCCTGAAAAGTGCAAAAGACCATTGGCAAGTGGAGAAATATCCAAAAGTAAGGCAAGGGGTATATTTCTTTCTTTAATATTGATTGTTATCAGTCTTATACTAGTTGGTCAATCTTTTTTCCAATTTAATCTTTGGAAATTTTCTGTAATCATTGCCTTTTATTTTATCATGAATATTGCTTATACCCTCAGGTTGAAACATGTTGCAATTGTGGATATTTGTATCATAGCAATCGGCTTTGTACTTCGGGTTTTGGCAGGTGGATATGCAACAGGGATACCAATTTCTCAATGGGCGGTATTACTAACTTTTGTATTGGCTTTGGTACTGGCAATAGGGAAGAGAAGGGGAGAATTGATTAATGCAAAAGTATCCGGAAAAACTAGAAAAGCTCTAGATGGTTACAATGTTCTGTTTGCAGATGTTGCATTGTCCATATCCATAACATTAGGGATTATTTCCTATCTTATGTTCACGGTTACACCAGAAATTCAGAATAAATTTGGTCAAAAGGTTTTTTATACGGTTATCTTCGTAGTCTTTGCTTTTCTTCGTTATTTGCAACAGACATTGGTGTACAATAGGACAGAATCGCCCACCAAAATTGTGTATAAAGACAGATATATCCAAGCTACCATTATTATTTGGGTTTTCTCTTTCTTACTCCTTATTTATTTTAAATAAAATTTTATGAAACCAAATTTCAAAAAAAAAATAGCCAATTGGGGTAATTTTCCGGTGGTAGAAAAAGAAATTATCACAGAGGATTCTTTTGATAAAATAAAAGATTTTGTTAGAAACAACAATGAAATTATCGCTAGAGGAAATGGTAGATGTTATGGAGATGCTGC
>JAFDZJ010000048.1 GCA_018266965.1 Bacteroidota bacterium | reverse complement strand
AGTGGAATGTTTGGTATTGCACTACCTATTTTCAATTCCGGACAAAAATCTATTATCGAAGGACAAAAAATAAACCAGCAAATTGCTGAAAACAACCAGAAAATTAGCAAGAAAAATATGGAAATCCAATATTCTTTATTGCAAAATGAGTACAAGAAACTAAAAGCAGAACAAGAATATTATCTCACAAAAGGACTTAAAAATGGAGAGGTAATCCTGCAAACTGCTCATCAACAATTTTATGGTGGAGAAATCAATTATTTGGAATGGTCTATACTTGTCAATCAAAGTTTGGAAATCAACAACAAATATATTGATAACCAAAAATTACTGAATGATAAAATAATAGAAATCAATAGCTTGGAAGAAAAACTGTGATGAGGTTATGAAGTTATGAAGTTATGAGGTTATGAGGTTATGAGGTTATGAGGTTATGAAGTTATGAAATGCAACGAAGTAGCAATATATTTTAGTATAGAACATTCTCTATGATTACATAATTCCATAAAGAACAATTCCCAAAAATAAATGAAATTTAAAATAGAAAAACAAACAAAAATAAAATGAAAAAATACATTTTTATCATTACCATATTATCAATTTTTTCTTGTGATAAACCAAAAGAAAAAAATGAAACTATCAAAAATATTTCTGCTGATGGAACAACCATTAGCATTAACAATATTCAGAAAAAAAATGCAGGAATAACAATTTCTTCTCCAAAAGACTTGTCTATTTCCAATACTATAAAACTTACTGGTAGTATAGATGTACCTCCACAAGGGTTGGCAAGTGTTTCTGCACCTAGTGGCGGATATGTAAGAAAATCCCAGTATATGCCAGGAGATATTATTGCCAAAGGTCAGGTACTTGCAATATTAGAAGATCCTGCCATTGTACAATTGCAGCAAGATTATCTATTGGCACAATCCAATTCGCAATATGCCAAAAAAGATTTTGTAAGACAAAAAGAACTGAATACCAACCAAGCAAGTTCGGACAAGGTAATGCAAAAAGCCCAAAACGAGGCTCAAAATCAAAATATTTTGGTAAAAGGAATGGCACAAAAACTTCGTTCATTGGGCATCAATCCAGATCATTTAACTCCTAACACCATTACAAAGACAGTTACCGTTAGGAGTCCAATCTCCGGATATATTTCTTCTGTAAAAATCAATTTGGGACAATATGTTTCACCCAACGAAAAATTATTTGAAATTGTAAATACTTCGGACACACATTTGGTATTAAAAGTTTTTGAAAAAGATTTGCAGTACATCAAAAAAGGACAAAAAGTATTTGCCTATACCAACGAAGACCCACAGAAAAAATGGGAAGCAGAGATTATCCTTATTTCACAGGATTTTGCTGCGGACAGAAGTGTAGTTGTACATTGTCATTTCCAAAAATACGACCCACATTTGATACCGGGTACTTTTATGAATGCAGAGGTAGAAATCAACAATCAAAACGGTGCAACTCTACCAGAAGATGCAGTGGTTACTTGGGAAAACCAACAATATATTTTCGAAGAAACAAAACCAAATACTTTTACAATGACGAAAGTAGCAATTGGAAATTCCGAAAATGGGAATACACAAATATTGAATCTGCCAACTAATTTTTATCAAAAGAAAATTGTTACCAAAGGAGCTTATCAACTTTTGATGGCATTGAAAAATATTGAAGATTAAGGGTAACCACTATAAATTAAAAACAGTAAGTTTGCTTTATGAAAATTCTTATTGTGGACAATCATGATAGTTTTACCTACAATCTGCTACAGATGGTGGAGCAGATTGTAGGTAAAACAAATGTAGTAGTTGCAAAAAATGATGAAATTGCTTTAAAAAAAATTGAAGATTTCGACAAAATAATACTATCTCCTGGACCCGGAATTCCGAAAGAAGCAGGACTATTAATGGAAATAATCCAAGAATTTTCCACCAAAAAACCAATTCTCGGTGTTTGTCTGGGGCTACAAGCTATTGTAGAATATTTCGGTGGAGATTTGTATAATTTATCTAAAATCTATCACGGTGTTGGTACTGAAATTTCTATACTACAACCTTCTGCAACTATTTTTACAAACATTAGCCAAAACCCTATTGTAGGAAGGTATCATAGTTGGGCAGCGAATACTAAAAATTTTCCAAATCAACTCCAAATTACCTCCAAAGATCAAGACGGAATTGTAATGTCCATACAACATTGCTGTTTACCAATTCATGCTGTACAATTCCACCCGGAAAGCATACTCACACCACAGGGAAAACAAATGTTGGAAAATTTTATTTTTCTTGCTGAGTAATATTTTATCTACAGACAAAATAATTTCTATTTATACTTATCAAATTAAAAAATACTATCCATAGCATAATATATTTTTCACTATTTTTGTACTTGAATAAATAATTTATTTTTCCAACTATAATTTAATTTAAAATAATATGACAATCACTCAAAATAAAAAAGTACAATTTCAGGATTTAGGATTAATGGATTATCTACCAGCGTTTGAATTTCAAGAGAAATTGATGAACCAGATTATCGCAACCAAGCTCCACAACAGGGACAGGACAGATGATGGATATGATAGTACTCCAAATTATTTTTTGTTTGTAGAACATCCTCATGTCTATACTTTGGGAAAATCCGGTGATGAAATCAATATGCTCATTAACCAAGAAAAACTGAAAGAAATAGATGCTTCATTTGTAAAAACAAATCGTGGTGGAGATATTACCTATCATGGTTTTGGGCAGATTGTTGGTTACCCAATATTGGATTTGGACAATTTCAAATCGGATATACACTTATATATGCGAAATCTGGAAGAAGTAATCATACGAGTAATAGCAGAATACGGATTAAAAGGCGAGAGAAGCCAAGGTGAAACCGGCGTTTGGCTAGATGTAGGTACTCCATTTGCTAGAAAAATTTGTGCCATGGGTGTAAAAACTTCCAAATGGGTTACTATGCACGGATTTGCCTTGAATGCCAATACCGATCTTCGATATTTTGAATACATAATCCCTTGTGGTATCAAAGACAAATCTGTTACTTCACTTGCTAGAGAGCTAGGAAAAAAACTTTCGGACAGCGAGATTGATGAACTCAAAAACAAAATAAAATTACATTTTCAATCCGTTTTTGAAGCAGAATTTATTTAAAAAAAACAACAACAGAGTGAAATAATTCACTCTGTTGTTTTCAGTATTTTTATAGTGTATCAATTTACTAGGTGTACCACAACTTGAATTTGGTTTTCGGGATGCTCATGTTTGGCTACCCTTTGTATCACAAATTGTATGTTATTTTTCAATCCTACTTTTAGTAGTTTGTACAACAACTTGTTCTCTGTCCTTGGTACATAACCAATTTTATAATCTTTGTAGTAGATAGCAACTGCATGACTATCATGTTTGTTTTCCGGCTCTATTTTCATATTCAATTGGGTACCTACTTTCAGTTTTTGAAAAACCAAAGCACCATCATAATAGGTAAATCCTGAAATGTTGAAATGAGCCAAATGTTCTTTTTTCATTGTGAATAGGTTTTAATAATTAATTTGATGGTACAAAATAACAACCTATGTGTGCGGTAGAAGTGCAGTGCAATTTTTTTTTTAATTTTTTTGCATTTTTTTTATTCTTTCTTTTAATTTTTGAGCTAAACTATTGGGTTGCAATACTTTCATATTTTCACCATAAGACAAAATTAGTCCTTCCAACTCGAAATTTAGTTTGAGTTTCAAAGACAATAGATTGTCTTCAATTTTTTGGGAAATATGCAATGGTTTGGATTCCAAATACGGAATAATATTAGTTTCTACCTGTATGACAACAGTTTCCAACTCATTTTCCTGATAATTGGTTATTCCTATAATTTCTCGGAAATACTCCGAAAAATCCATTTGGGTACTTATATAAGTTTCTTTTGATATTTCCACAGATACTATCCTATCAATTGCCAATGTAAAAACTTTCTGATGTCCATGTCCTGTTGATAACAAAAACCATCTGTTGTTATATTGTTTCAGATAGTGTGGCGAGAGAATATATTTTTTGATTTCCGAATTCTGAAAACTCTTATAGGAAATTTCCAAAGACTGTTGGTTGCAAATAAATTGGTACAAAGGATACAAAAAATGCAATCCTTTCAAAAATTCATTCTCTTCAAAATCAATAATCTTTGTATTATTTTTTCCCAAATCCAACTCGGAGTATAATTTTGTTTGTAATGAATTGGTCCACTCAAACCCTTTTGTGTTATTCATCCTGTTGAGTGTGAAAAGAGCTTGTTTTAGATACTCTATTTCCTGAAAATTCAATGGTCTTTTAGCGATATTAAAATTTTCATCTTCGTATCTATAATATGTTCTTTT
>JAFDZJ010000047.1 GCA_018266965.1 Bacteroidota bacterium | reverse complement strand
GAGTTTAGGACTAATTGGTATAATTTTTCATCAAGAAATGCTATTGAAAGACTTGGAGCCAAACAAGATGGCGTATTAAGAAATCATCAAATAATGCCTGATGGTTCTTATAGAGATACCGTTGTTTTTTCGATTTTAGAAAGCGAATGGAAAAGTTGTAAAAATTCATTAAACTATAAAATTGATCAAATTCACAAGCAAAAGAAAAACTAACGAGTAGTTTTGACACGACATTCGCATTTAATGCCTTGTAAGCCTCTAATTCTTAAAATATTGTACTTTTGTTTTAAAAGCGAAGTTTTGGCTTAACCAAACAAAAGTACCAAAAATTCAAGGTTTGGAAGTTGAAGATAAAAGACAAAGAAATAACATTGTAAAATTATATTTTTTAAATGCGAACGCCGTGAAAACCTACGAACTTGCAGCATAATTACTTTGATGAACAAACTAACCCTTACACTAAAAGCATATAAATCCAATGTTGTAATTCATAGACATTCTGCCTTTCAGATTGTATTTACAGAGGACAATCTTTTTCATTCACAAATAGAGAATAATAATCACAAAAATATTTTCGGTTTTGTAATAAAACCTCAAGTGGCTCACGCTTGCGAATGTAGTAACAGCACCCTTATCGTTATGAATATTGAAGCCCATTCTTTTTTCGGCAAATATTTATCTCAAAAATTAGGGAACTCCAATTCAAAAGTATTTTTAGATAATCTTGAATTTGTAGTGTTTTTCAATTTTAAAGGAAAAAATTTTACTTATTCTGACATTTTAAATACAAATCATATCGAGAATTCGGTTTCCAATATAGACCAAAGAACAATTATAGCATTGGAATATATTAGTAATAACTTTCAATCGGACAAATTTTCAATTAAAGACTTGGCAGAAAGAGTTTTTTTATCTACTTCAAGGTTATCATTTTTATTTAAAAAACAAACAGGCAGTAGCATTATTAAGTATCTGTTGTGGATAAGATTAAGAAACGCAATTTTTTTAATGCTTACCGATAACAAAAAAAATATTACCACAATTGCGTTGGAATGTGGCTTTTACGATTCTTCACAAATGAATAAATACATGTATCAAATGTTTGGAATCTCTCCTTTGAAATTTAAACAAAAAAGTGATTTGATACAATTTTTAGATGTTGAAGCAAATTAATTTTGCTTTTTAATTTTAAAATCATCTAAAAAAATGAGTATTAACAATCAAGTAATTGAAGAAAACAGAGCCTTTTACGATAGCATTGGCAATATATATCCAGTAGCCGAAGGAGTTGCAATTTCTGAAGAAACAATCAATAATATAGCGTGTTATTGGTTTGTTCCCGAAAATTATAAACCTAATGAATTAGTAATTTATATTCATGGTGGAGGTTATTGTATTGGTTCTATTCGATCGCACAAAGCGATGGTTTCTCATTTTGCCAAAGGATTAGGACGAACAATCCTTTTTATGGAATATGCTTTGGCACCAGAAAACCCATTTCCTAATGGACTAAATGATGTTATGAGCATCTACGATTGGGCTATTCAAAAATTTCCAAATCATAACCTATATTTAATGGGAGATAGTGCAGGAGGCGGATTATGTATTGGTGCTTCTTTTCAAATAAGTAAAAGAAATTTAAAGACACCCAAAGCAGTTGCTTTAATCTCACCAAGCTATAATTTGGAACTAAACAATCCATCTATTAATAACCGTCAGCATTTAGATCAAATTTTGAATAAAGAAATGGTAGCCACTTTTTTTAGAGCCTATGCTGGAAACAACATATCCGTTGCCGACCCAAGTAAACTAAATTTTACAACATTCCCACCTGTAATTGTTGGCGTTGGTACCAATGAAATACTTTTTGACGACTCTTTGAATTTTTATGACATGGTGTATAAAATTCAACCAAATGCACAATTAAAAATATATGGTGGACAAGGACATGTACTAACGCAAATGGATATATTTAGCAATTCCTCCCAAGATTTTATTTCCAACATCAACAACTTCTTTAACAACAGCTCCAATGAATAAAATATTAGTTTTAATTACCTTGTCGGACAGTGGAATAGAAACGATAAAATCAACTCCCGAACTTCCTAAAAAAGAAAATGAGCTTTTAAATCAATGGAGGGAACAAAAAATTTTGGAAAGCTTTTATATTTCTGTTTCAAAGAAAAGTGCCGTTTTAATTTTTAAAAACATTGACGAAAACAAAGCAACAGAACTTATAAAAACATTACCCTATTTCCCATATATGGCGACAATTGACTATAATATTTTGAACCAAATATTTTAGTTTCTTTGGCATCAATGTTTTTATAATACCAAAATTTACTTTTGCATCATTATTCCACCATTGTCTTCTTTGGAATTATCATTGTTTAGGTTGTTTTGCTCGACTTTGGCAAGTTTGTTTTTGGTCGGTATTTTATAATTGATGGAAAAACCAAATTGTCTGCTGTCCCAATTGTTGGCAACCACTACTGGTGTATTGGTATTAATCGT
>JAFDZJ010000046.1 GCA_018266965.1 Bacteroidota bacterium | reverse complement strand
TTCTGCAATATCTTTTGGATATGTCTGCAAGGCATTTATAATATTATTTGTAGGATTTTTATTTGGCTCTTCATAGGGAATTATGTAAAATCCATTAATTTTATTTTGCTTATCTATAGAAATATTTATTGCCAAAATTGCTTTCTCACATTTTGTTTTATAGGTTGCATACGACTGTTTTTGGAAGCCAATAAATTCTTTATCTTCAATTTTCCCAACTTGATTTTTTAGATTTTTCAAAAAATCATTCGTTTTATCCAAAGGTAATGCTTGTTTCGTTTCCGGGGAAAAAGCAGCGAAAATATCATTATACTTTTCTGTATTATAATTTGTAACAAAATTATCTATTACATTTTTGTAATTGTCAGTTTGAGCAAATAGTGTATTCATCAAAAATAAAACTGTTAAGAAAAAATATTTTTTCATACGAAGTATAGATTAATATTGTCGGTCAAACGCATTAAAATAAAAATTAAACAAATAACTATAAAGCGATAATAGTCTATATTTTAATTCGTTTAGCCTGATTAAAATTGTCGGATTTCCTGGAATATTATATTTTTTGAATTTAAAGCGTTTCTTTCAACCAATCAAAAAATTCTTTTTGCCAAACCAAACCATTTTGAGGGTGCAAAACCCAATGGTTTTCATTAGGAAAATATAAAAATTTGGATTTCAGACCTCTCAATTTTGCTGCCTGAAAAGCTTCTTGTCCTTGTTCATAAGGTACTCTGAAATCTATCCCTCCTTGTATAATCATGATTGGTTTATTCCATTTTGCAACAAAATTAGATGGGTTGAATTCGGTATAAGCTTTTGGTTGAGGATTTTGCCAATAATTACCACCCAAATCCCAATTGGCAAACCAAATTTCTTCCGTTGTACCATACCAAGATTTCATATCGAACAAACCATCATGAGCGATAAAAGTTTTGAATCTATTGTTATGTACTCCTGCTAACATAAAAACACTATATCCACCGTAGCTTGCACCAACAGCGGCCATTCTTTCAGCATCTACAAAAGGTAAAGATTTGGCATAATCTGCAGCAGCCAGATAATCTTTTATAGGTTGTCCTCCCCAATCTTTGGAGATAGCCTCATTCCAAGCTGTTCCCCAACCTGGCATACCTCTTCTGTTGGGAGCTACAACTATATAATCGTTGGCAGCCATCAAAGCGAAATTCCATCGTACACTGAAAAACTGGGAAAGTGCAGATTGAGGTCCACCTTGACAATAGAGTAATGTTGGATATTTTTTGTTTGGGTCAAAATTTGGTGGGTAGTGAAACCAAACCCCCATCTCTTTTCCATCGGTAGTTTTTACCATTTTCAGTTCGGATTTCCCAGGTGTTATTTTTTGATAATTTTCTTTGTTTATCTCTGTTACCTGTAGCATATCTCCATTTTTTGTATCAACAGAAAACAGGTCTGCACTATGATTGATGTCCGTTCTGGAAACAAATAATTTATTTTTATTTTGCATTGTAATTCCTGTAACATCAAATTGTCCATTTGTAATTTGTTTTACAACATTATTTTTTACATTAGCGGAAAACAATTGTACAGTACCTCTATAAGCTGCATTGAAAAAAATTTCTTTGGAATCGTTACTCCAAAAAGTTTCTCCACTTACAGAATCGTCCCAATTTTTTGTAATATTTTTTTTAGATTTCGAAACCCAATCCATGATTATTATATCATTTTTATCGGCTTCATACCAATCTCTTGCCATACTCTGCCAAAGTAGAGTTTTCCCATCTGGTGAAAATTTTGGATTGACATCATATCCCATCATTCCATCGGAAATATTTTCGGTATTTTTTGTTTTTAAATTATATGAAAATATATCGGTATTGGTACTTTGTGCATAGTCTGCTCCACTTTTCTTTTTGGTTACATACAAAAGCTGTGAGGAGTCCGGACTCCAAATAAAATCCTCTTGACCTCCATGTGGTTTTTGTGGACAATCAAAAGGTTGTCCTTCCAAAATATCAATAGCTTTAGCAATTTCTTCGGAGGTATTGACAACAAATACATGATTGTACTCTCCGGTATTCCAAGTATCCCAATGTCTGTTGTTGAGGTCGGTATAGATTTGAGCGGTAGTCTTTGGAAGGTCTTTGTATTTGTCTTTGCCTAAAATATTTTCTACTAAAACAGCTTTACTAAACGCAATTTTTTTCCCATCTGGTGCAATTGTTATATTGTCCACCTCTCCAATGGGATAAAATTCTGACCAAGTTTTTCCTAAATCTTTTGAAAGAAAAATTTTCCCATCTTCCACAGCGTAAATCCCATTTTTGTCCCACTGAATAATAGATTTCTTCCCAAAATCTATTGCCGTATTTGTATTGTCCGAAACTCGAAGTAAAAAGTTTTTTTTCTTTGTTTTTTCAGTTTTCAAATCTACAGTACCCGATTGGTAGATTATAGACGATTGATCCGGTGCAATAGCAGCAACCGAAAATTTGTTGAGAGTCCAAAGTTTTTCTGGGGTCATCACATTTTGAGCATTCAGAAAAGAAGTTGCAGCCATGGCTATAATTGTGGATTTTAGTTTCATAAAATAAATATTTTTAGGTTTGATGAATCTTCATCTTTGTACAAAAAATTTTTCTTCAATATTTTAATTTAAAAAAGAAGAAAAACATCAATCTGTTATTTGTTTTTTTTGATGGAGCTTTCCTCTATCCACCTGTCTTTGTTATTGGCATCTAAAAGATACAAAATTTCATCTTGTCTGGTAAGCAATAATACTTTGGACAAAGGAATAGCAATTTTTTTACCCTCCAATTTATCAAACCGAAAAGACACTACATTTTTTTTAGTCTTTATCATATCTCCGGAATAGACTTTTGTTGTGCTTTGTCCATTTTTTTTATCATCAGAAATTTCGATATAGGTTGCATTTTTATCTTTGATGACAATAAAATTTCTTTCGGTATGGTCATCAAAATCTTTTATTAAAACAAATTTTAGGTCGTCAAAATTTATTTCTCCCAACTGTTGGTTAATTCCTTTTCTTGCTTCCAACTTGTCCAATATTGCATTTATTGTTCCGTATTGAGCCTTGTAGCCCACCACAGAGAAAGTAAATAATATTGTGAAAATAATTTTTTTCATTGTATTTTGAATGTTTTTTTTATTAAAAAAAAGACAATGAGATAACTTATACCTCATTGTTTGGTATTGTTGATTATTAGAGGTTAGAGGTTAGAAGTTAGAAGTTAGAAGTTAGAAATTAGAGGTTAGATATTAGATATTAGATAGCTTGTCTCGTCCAAAGACGAGATTAGAGGTTAGATATTACAAATTTCCTCTTCTTTCTTGTTCTCTTTCCAAAGCTTCGAAAAGTGCTTTAAAATTACCAGCTCCGAAACTTTGAGCACCATGTCTTTCGATAATTTCAAAAAACAAAGTAGGTCTATCTTCTACAGGTTTGGTAAAGATTTGTAACAAATATCCTTCCTCATCACAATCGATAAGTATTCCAAGGTTTTGCAATTTTTTTATATCCTCATCAATATGTCCTACCCTTTCCGGAACCATATCATAATAGGCTTCTGGCGGTGCAGAAAGAAATTCTACTCCTCTGGCTTTCAGTTCGGTAACTGTTTTTATAATATCTTTGGTTGCCACTGCAATATGTTGCACTCCTTCTCCTTCATAAAAATCCAAATATTCCTCTACTTGGGATTTTTTCTTACCTTCGGCAGGTTCGTTGATTGGGAATTTGGCGAAACCATTTCCATTGGACATCACTTTGGACATTAGTGCAGAATATTCTGTATTAATTTGTTTGTCATCAAAACTCAAAATATTTACAAAACCCATTACTTCTTCATACCACTTTACTACTGGCAACATTCTGTTCCAATCTACATTTCCGACACAGTGATCGACATACAAAAGTCCAACATCCGATGGATTGTAGTCGCTTTCCCATTTTTCGTATCCTGGCATAAAAGCTCCGGTATAATTTTTTCTTTCTACAAACATGTGAACCGTTTCACCATAAGTATAAACACCAGACATCCTAACTTCGCCGAATTGGTCTGTAATAGTTGTAGGTTCCATATAAGGTTTTCCACCCCTTTTAGTTGTTTCTTCGAAAGCTTTGTAGGCATCATCTACCCAAAGAGCTAGGATTTTTACACCATCACCATGTTTTTTTTGATGTTCACAAATTGGCGAATCCGAATTGAGACCGGAGGTAAGAACTAACCTTATCTTTCCTTGTTGCAATACATAAGAAGCTCTATCTCTAACACCAGTTTCCGGACCTGCATAAGCTACGGATTGAAAACCAAAGGCTGTTTTGTAGTAATGAGCAGATTGCTTGGCATTTCCTACATAAAACTCTATATAATCTGTACCATTTATCGGAAGAAAATTTTCTGCCTGTGCTATTTTTTCTGCAAAAGTAAGTGTTGACATTTTTATTTTTTTTTAAGATGATTATTTATTAGGTTATTTCTACAAATATATGAATTTTCTATCGATGTATTTGGATAATTTTTCATGACACAATCCATTTTGGACACTTTGGAAAATATAATATAAGTCTATACACTACTCTATTATATCATTTGGAAACGAGAGGTAAAATTTCATTTTTGATGAGTCCAAATTTCTTAATTTCTTCTTCGGAAAATCGTTGCGAGTAGTAGAGTGCATTGGTATGAAATCCTACGGATTGCAATCTTTGGAAATAATCCAAACCATACCATCTCACATGATCATATTGTCCGAAGTGTTTTTGTCTTTCTTTGGGGTCGGTAATGGTAAAATCTTCATAAGTTTTTTCTAAAGAATTTTTCATTGGCACTTGCAATATTCCCCAACCTCCTGGCTTCAATACACGATACAATTCGGACATTGCTTTCCTATCGTCGTTGATATGTTCCAATACATGGTTGCAAAACACCACATCAAAACTATTGTCCGGGAAAGGTAAGTCCAGTATATCTGCTTTTACATCGACTATTGGAGAGTACAAATCTGCAGAGATATAGTCCAAGTTTTTCATTTTTCGGAATTTTCTCAAAAATTCTTGTTCGGGTGCTATATGCAAAACTTTCAAGTTGTCTTGGAAAAAATTGGTTTCATTCTGCAGATACAACCACATCTGTCGATGCCTTTCCAAACTGAGAGTACCTGGAGAAAGTGCATTTTGCCTTTGTTTTCCATATCCGTAGGGTAGAAATTTTCGATAGGATTTTCCATCTATTGGATCCAAAAATTTATTTCCTTTGTAGTAAAGATAAATGATTGGCCTAATCCAAATACTTATTTTTATAAGCAAAGGTCTTGGAAATAGATTTAGAATTATTTTGGTTAAAGAATTTTTCAAGGTAAATATTAAAAAAATTAGGTTCAAAAATAATTATTTCCGAACCTAATAGGGTAATTTATTTTAATATTTTTTTTTAAAAATCCATCATATATGGTTTTTCTTCGTCGCTTACTATTCCTAGAGCATCATAAATATACTGAAATGTAGAGAGTAATACAGGTTTTCCTTGGATTATTGCTACATCATGCTCGAAATGAGCAGACGGAGAATTGTCTTTGGAGGTAACTGTCCAACCGTCGTCATGAAATTTCACTTCGTGGGTACCTAGATTTATCATAGGTTCTATAGCAAGTACAATACCATCTTTTAGAACTTTTCCGCTACCTTTTCTACCATAATTTGGTACTTGTGGATCTTCGTGCATTTTTTTCCCCAAACCATGACCAACCAATTCTCTTACAACACCGTATCCGTGGTCTTCGCAATAAGTTTGTATCGCATTGGAAATATCACCAACTCTTTTTCCTCGCACACATTGTTCTATCCCTTTGTATAGCGATTCTTTGGTAATTTTCAGTAGTTTTTTAGTTTCGGGTGCTACTTCACCAACTTCAAAAGAATAAGCATGATCACCGTAAAAACCGTTCCAATACACACCACAATCCACAGAAAGTATATCGCCTTCTTGTAAGGGTTTGTTATTCGGAATACCATGTACTACTTCTGCATTTGGAGAAATACACAACGAGTTTGGGAAACCATACATTCCTAAAAAAGCAGGTTCGGCACCATGATCTTTTATAAAATCGTGTGCCAACTTGTCCAAAGACAAAGTTGTAACGCCGGGTTGAATAATCTTGGCTAACTCGCCAAGTGTTTTGGAAACCAATTGTGCAGATTGTCGCATCAATCGGAGTTCTTCTATTGTTTTTAGTTGAATCATTTTATTCGATTTAGGTTTTTCGATATTTTTTTACCAAAAAAGTCCTTTTTTCTTTTCTTTTTTTATTTTGGAATATGCTAACACTTCTTTACCTTCTACACGAAATTCTATTTTTTCATTAATAATGTTGTAAATTTCTCCCCAACCTGGGAATCCTCCAAGATTTCTATCATCGATAAACAAGTCTGCATCTATCTTTCTGGATTGTGTTTCGTGTTCGAATACTTCTCCTTCAAAACTGGAATTAATGGCATAAAAATCCACACCATTTTTGGAACAAAACTCAACAGCTTCTTCCAATGTTTTTCCGTGTCTATATGTCCAAAGTATAAGTCTGTACCCTTCGGATTGTAGTTTTTTTAGCGTTTCAAAAGCAAATAGTTTTGGTTTTCCAATTCCGGGATAAGCATCATCTACTATTGTACCATCAAAATCTATTGCAAGTTTCTTGTTACTTCGGATCATGAGTGTATTTTTATTAATTGTTGCAAATATAGTAAAATAGGATTTAGAGAAAAATAGAAAAATGACAAACAGAAAATGTACAAAAAATATAGCTTGATGTTTCATCAAAAAAAATCGGACTAAAGAAAGTCCGATTAATAATAATTGATAAGTGATTTTTTACTTAAAAGTATATCCCAAACCAAGTTGGAAAACATTGTTTCTAACAGAGTCTCCGGAGTTGTTTTTAACAATATTGGTAACTCCTGCAATATACCTAGCATTCATACTTAGGTTAGGTGTGAAGTTGTATCCCAAACCTGCACCAATACCAAAATCGAATGTATTCATTTGGTTTTTCACATCTTGTTTTACTGTATAACCACCAGCAGTAGCTTTTAAAGTAGCATCTACCAAAAATCCAAATTGTGGACCTGCTTCTACAAATAAATCTTGTGCAACAGTATATTGAAACATTACAGGAATGTTGATATATCCTAAATTAAGATTACCTGTAACACCACTAGGAAGTCCTGTTACTTCAGCACCTTGCAAACTATATACAACTTCTGGTTGAATACTCAATTTAGAATTGATTGGTGAATTCAAATACAAACCAGCATAAAAACCGAATTGACTTTTAGTATCATTTTCAGATATGGAAGATAGGTTTCCTCCAGCTTTTACACCTATTTTTTGTGCCATAGCAAATGTACCACAAAGTACTGCTGCTCCTAGAATTAATTTTTTCATGAATTTTATTTTAAATGTTTATTTATTCGTATTTGCTTCTCAAAAATTGTGCCAAGAAAATAATTAGAAAAAAATTAAAATAATCTTGGTTGGCAAATAACAATTCAAATGCTTAAATTTGCCATATCTAATCAATCGAAATGGAAAATAAAAAAGATTTCTTCTTGGAGTGTTACAAACATGGAATAATGAAATTCGGACAATTCACTTTGAAAAGTGGTATCGAAAGTCCTTTTTATGTCGATCTAAGACCTCTGGCTTCGGATCCAAAAATACTCATTAATCTGGCAAAGTATCTATTGGAGATGTTACCATTGGACAATTTCGATTTGATATGTGGAGTGCCTTACGCAGCTCTTCCTATGGCTACTGCCATGTCTTTGGAAAGTCATCTTCCATTAATAATAAAAAGAAAAGAAGCCAAACAATATGGTACTAAAAAACTGATAGAAGGTCTATATAGCAAAGGACAAAATTGTCTTTTGGTAGAAGATGTTATTACCTCTGGAAAATCTTTGTTAGAAACCATTCCCGAAATTGAAAATGAAGGTATAAAAGTTTCTGATGTTGTAGTAGTCTTGGATAGAGGACAGGGAGGTAAGGAATTATTAGAAAAAAAGGGATATAGAGTTCATACCCTATTTACTATACAAGAAGTTTGTGGAATACTAAAAGAAGAAGGTCACCTTTTAGATGAAGAAATTGAAAGAATTAATACTTTTTTGGCAGGAAATATTGTGAAATTTGAAGAGAAGAAAAGATATTCTTATCAACAAAAACTTACCACTAATGACCATTCTGTTGCACAAATAATCCTAAATCTCGCTATCGAGAAAAAATCAAACCTCATTGCTTCCGCTGATGTTCTTACCACAAAAGAGTTGTTGGAATTAGCTGAAAAAGTAGGTCCACACATAGTTGCTTTGAAAACACATATCGATATTTTATCGGATTTTGATATGGAAAAAACGATTATCCCACTGAAAGAGATTGCTAAAAAACACAATTTTCTTTTGATGGAAGATAGAAAATTTGCTGATATTGGTAATACTCAAGAATTGCAATTTGGACATGGAATTTATAAAATTGCAGAATGGGCAGATTTTGTAACTTCCCAAGTAATTGGTGGATACGAGAGTTTGGATTGTTTTCGAAATGTAGGTGTAGTTGCCATTATTGGTATGTCTTCCAAAGGTACACTTACCGACAATAATTACCAAACAGAAGCGTTGAATATTGCTATGAGCCACCCAAATGTATTTGGTGGTGTTGCTCAAAAGAAACTACCAGAGAATATTTTATTATTCACTCCGGGAGTAAATTTGGAATCCAAAGGAGATAGCAAAGGGCAACAATACAATACACCAGAACATGTTTTCCAAAACTTACATACCGATTTCATAATAGTAGGTAGAGGAATTTATAAATCCACAGATATAGAAAAATCTGCATTACAATATAAAATTGAAGGTTGGAATGCTTATGAAAATTCATTGAAATAAATTTGTTATAAAAATAAAAAAGTCAGAAATATTCTGACTTTTTTTATAGTTCAATCAAAACAGGACAATGGTCGGAATGGACAATATCCGTAAGTATTGTTGCGTTTTTCAATTTGTTTTTTAGTGATTTTGTTACGAAATGATAATCCAATCTCCAACCCAAGTTTTTGGCTCTTGCATTTTGTCTATAACTCCACCAAGAAAAAATTTGTGTTTCAGGGTTTTTGAATCTAAACGAATCTACAAGTTGGCATTTTGTGATGAAATTAGTCATCCATTCTCTTTCTATTGGTAAAAAACCCGAAACATTCTTCAATCCTTTGGGGTTGTGTATATCAATTTCATCATGACAAATATTGAAATCACCACAGATAATCAAATTAGGAATATTTTTTTGAATTTCATTAATATAATTTAGAAAAAAATCGGCAAATTGTAATTTGAAATCCAACCTTTCTATATTAGAAGCCGAAGGTACATAAACTGATATTACAGAAAAATCATCGAAATCCGCTCGGATTATACGACCTTCCATATCATATTCTTTTATTCCACAACCATATTCTACATGTTTGGGTTTTGTTTTGGACAACAATCCTACACCACTATAACCTTTTCTTTCTGCAGAAAACCAATAACAATGGTAGCCAATACTTTCCAATAGTATAGTATCAATTTGTTCGGGTTGGGCTTTGGTTTCTTGTATGGCTACTATATCTGGATTTTCTAATTGTAGCCAACCGACTAAATCTTTGGTCATCGCTGCACGAATACCATTGAGGTTATAAGAAATTATTTTCATTCTACGAAAATACAAAAATTATAAAAGAATAAAGTCGGAAAAAGTATTACAACTTTCTCCGACCTCAAAAAAAACTAAACTATGAAAAAAAATCACTTTGGCTCCAAAATGCAAATTGGGATTATACATTCCTCCAAAGAAATACCACCGTGTTGGTAGGTTTCTTTGTAATAATTGACAAAGTGATTGTAGTTTTTGGGATAGGCTAAAAATATATTGTTTTTTGCAAAAATATATTTGGAACTAAGATTGGCTTTGGGTAGGAAAAACTTTTCCGGTTGGGTAATTGCCCACACTTCTTTTTCATCATAAGTAAGGCTTTTACCGGTTTTGTATCGTATATTGGTAGAAGTTTCTCTATCTCCAATTACTTGGCTAGGTTTTTTTACAAAAATAGTTCCATGATCGGTTGTGATAATGAGTTTGAAATTATTTTCGGCAGCAGCTTTTATCACTTTTATTATCGATGAATTTTCGAACCAATTATAGGTAAGAGAACGAAAGGTTTTATCATCTCTTATCAACTGATCCACAATATGATTATCGGTTTTGGCATGGGAAAGAATATCAATAAAATTATAAACGATTACCAATAAATCATTCTTTTTATATTGATTAAACTCATCTACTATTTTCTTTTCATAATCTGCATTTAGGATTTTTAGGTATTTCATATTTTTATTTCCTAAACCTAATCGTGATAACTGGTCTTTTAAAAAATCCTTTTCGAATTCGTTTTTGTTTCCTTCTTCGTTGTCATTGAACCATTTGTCTGGAAATCGTTTTTCTATTTCGCTAGGCAATAATCCTGCAAAAAAAGAATTTCTAGCGTATTGAGTTGCTGTTGGCAAAATACTGTAATAAGATTCTTCCGATACCTTGTTATAGAATTTTGTAAACAAAGGTTCTATGACTTTCCATTGATCCATTCTAAGGTTATCAACCATCAGTAGTAGAACTTTTTCATTTTGTAACTCTGGCTTCACTCTTTCTTTGAAAAGTGTATGGCTCATCATAGGTTTTGCAGAAGAATTGAGCCATGACTCATAATTTTTTTCTATAAATTTTGCAAATTGAATGTTAGCTTCTTCTTTTTGAGATTGTAGGAGTTCTGCAAATTCATTATCAAATACTTTATCGAATTTTATTTCCCAATTGAGTATTTTCTTATAATAATTTGCCCAATCTTCATGGGTTCTCAGGTAAGACAATTCCATGGATAGGTTTCTAAATTCTTGTTGGTATTGCAAAATGATATTTTGTTCTACCAAGGTTTCTTCCTGAAGATTTTTTTTCAGAGAAAGTAATACCTGATTTGGATTGACAGGTTTCAGGATATAATCCGATATTTGAGAGCCAATTGCCATTTCCATAATGTGTTCTTCTTCACTTTTGGTAACCATAACAATCTTCATGGCAGTATCTTTTTGTTTTAACATTGGGATAGCTTCCAATCCAGAAATTCCGGGCATATTTTCGTCTAAAAGTACCAATTGAAATTTCTCATGATCCAAAATTTCTAGTGCTTCATTAACATTATTAACAGGAGTTACTTTGTAATTTTTATTTTCTAAAAACACAATATGAGGTTTTAGTAAATCGACTTCGTCATCAATCCATAGTATTTTGGACATAATTTTTTATGATATTTTTTAATTAATAATGCTTTGAAACTGTATTTGCTCCTTAATACAAATCAAAAATACTACCAAAACTCCGAATATAAGTTTTAAAAACTGGTAAATTTTAGTTAAATTTTAGTTAAACAAAAAATACCGAGAAATTCTCTCGGTATTTTGATAATATAATTTTGAAAAATTAATCGAATATATAGCTAACTCCGGCAGTAATAACTTGTGTAGTTTTATCTTTTTGGATATTAGGGTCTGCACCTGGCTCTTTTAGTAAATTAGGATAGGTATTTCCAAATCCCCAATCAAGCTTTAGGGTCAATTCTATTTTTCTTTTGTAGCTATATCCAATCCCCATTGCCAAAGCATAATTGAAACTGTTGGCTTTTCCATTTACTCCCGGATATGCTGGTAATTGTTCAACTGCATAATATGGTTTGGAAGGGTCTGTAACTTTTTGGTTGACTAGAAAATTTAATCTAGGACCAATTATTCCAAAAAATTCTGATTCTGCCTCCGAGAAAAAAACTTTGAACAACAATGGTACAGAAAGATAATCTTCTGCATATACAGCGTTGTAACCTGGGGTTCCTTTTGCTGCTGAATCCTGTCCTGTTTCTCCACCGCCATAGTATTCTAAACCTGGTTGTAGGAAGAACATATTGTTTTTGTCCACAGGGATCAGTGCTAATACTCCTGCATGGAAAGCATATCTAGGTCCGGAAGGATTGTGAGCAAATCTTACTCTAGAATAATTCAAACCACCTACTACTCCAAACCTAGTACTTTTGAAATCTATTTGTGAAAAAAACAAAGAAGAGAACAAAAGTGAAGATAATAACAATATTTTTTTCATATTTTTATGTGTTTTTTGCTTTTACCCAAGGATTTTAGCAACAGTTTTACCAATATCTGCTGGAGATGCTACTACATGGATACCACATTCATTCATGATTTCCATTTTTGCTTGTGCTGTATCTTCTGCACCACCAACAATTGCACCAGCATGACCCATGGTTCTTCCTTTTGGAGCAGTTTGCCCTGCAATGAAACCTACAACTGGTTTTTTTGAACCGTTTGCTTTGTACCATCTTGCTGCTTCTGCTTCCAGTCCACCACCAATTTCTCCAATCATAACAACAGCTTCTGTTTCTGGATCATTAATAAAAAGTTCTAAAGCCTCTTTGGTAGTTGTACCAATAATAGGGTCTCCACCAATACCGATAGCAGTAGAAACTCCATAACCAGCTCTTACCACTTGGTCTGCAGCTTCATAAGTAAGCGTACCAGATTTGGAAACAATTCCTACTTTTCCTTTTTTGAAAACAAAACCTGGCATAATACCTATTTTTGCTTCATCGGAAGTAATAACTCCCGGACAGTTCGGCCCAATTAATCTACAATCTTTGTCAGCGATATACGATTTTACTTTTACCATATCTGCAACAGGAATACCTTCTGTAATAGCAACTATCACTTTTATTCCTGCTTCTGCAGCTTCCATAATGGCATCTCCTGCAAATGCTGGTGGTACGAAAATAATAGAAACATTGGCACCAGCTTTTGCTACTGCATCTGCTACGGTGTTGAAAACCGGTTTGCCCAAATGTTCTGTTCCTCCTTTTCCGGGAGTTACTCCACCAACAACATTGGTCCCATACTCAATCATTTGTCCTGCGTGGAAAGTACCTTCGTTTCCTGTAAAACCTTGTACAATTACTTTAGAATCTTTGTTTACTAATACTGACATTGTATATTATTTTTTTAATTTAAAATTAGTTGATTGCAAATTTACTGAATATTCGGTGTTTAAAAAAATTTGAACTAAAAATAATTTATTTCATTTTTTTTAATTTCACTTCATTCCTTAAATATTCTTTGAATTCTTGTGCCAACGGACCAAAATATGTTCCTTTTTTCAGGCTTTTATTCACTCCGGTTTGTCCAAGGATAATAGTACCTTTTTCAATAGTCAATCCGGAAGCCATACCAACTTGTCCCCAAATGGTAACTTCATCTTCTATAATACAACAACCAGCTATACCTACCAAAGAGGCAATAAGGCATTTTTTTCCAATTCTGGTATCATGACCAATTTGTATTTGGTTGTCCAAAACCGACCCCTCGCCAATGATTGTAGAATCTGTTACACCTCTATCAATAGTGCAACCATTACCAATTTCCACATTATTTTGGACAATAACATTTCCGACAGAAATGAGTCTATCAAACTCGCCATTCAGTTTTCTGTAATAAAAAGCATCACCACCGATAACTGTATTGGATTGTATGATAACATTGTCGCCAATGATTGTTCTATCTCCTATGACAACATTAGGATATATATGGCAATTTTTTCCAATTTTCACATGATTTCCAATTACGACAGTTCTATGCACAAAGGAGTTTTCTCCTATTTCTACATCGTGTAATTCGTCTTTGAAATTATTGAGTTTTGTAAAGTGTGTATTGATGATGTTGAAATCTCTAAAAGGGTCTTCGGAAACCAAAAGTGCTTTTCCTTTTGGACAATC
>JAFDZJ010000461.1 GCA_018266965.1 Bacteroidota bacterium | reverse complement strand
GAGCTCCATCGGTATCCGAAGGTTATGGATTTTACCTTTTCAATTCGGCAGAAAAATATGATTATATAGGAAATCCTTTTCTGAAAAATGAATCTTCGCTTGAAGCCAATGCTTTTTTTGGATTAAAAACCTCAGCTTTCTCAGCAAAATTAAATGCTTCTTATTTCAATATTCAAAACTATATCGTGGGTCAAGTTTTACAAAATGCAATACCAATGACTATTGGTGCAAAAGGGGTGAAAATGTATTCCGCTTTGGAAAGAGCACACATTGTCAATATTGGATTAAACCTTGAAACAAAGATGAATGAAAACCTGAAATGGACTGGACAACTTACCTACAATCAAGGTGAGGACATGAACAATAATCCACTCCCATATATCAGTCCAATTGCGTACAGAACAGCCTTGGCTTTTGAAAAAAAATCGTTTAGTACAGAAATTTCTCTAATCGGAAATGCCAAACAAAATAAATTTGCAGCAATCTATGGCGAATCCGAAACCCCGGCGTATGCCATACTCAATGCCAATATAGGTTACTTAATGAAATGGGAAAACTACAGGATTTTAACAAAAATAGGAGTAGAAAACATCTTCGACACCTATTATTCTACCTATTCCGATTGGAATAAAATCCCAAGACCCGGAAGGAATTTTTATCTTAATCTGAACTTTTCTTTTTAGAAAATATTAAAAAAACTTTGAGTAGAAAAGTGTGAATACCATTCTTGTTGTATATAGTATTTTGTTGTTGAATAATAACTTTCGCAAATAAAACTTATACTCTGTGAGAACCAAACTTCAAATATAGCACAAAATTTCATACGGAGTAATTAACCCCTGCTTGCGTTCAAACCGCTTGTTATGCGATGATCCTTCTTTCATTGTGTTTGGTTTATTCGCTCCGTGGTGCTTTGGATTGGTGGCTGTTTTGCGATTTTGGGATTGTGCAGTTGGCTTGTGCGAAACGAAGATCATGAACACCCAATCTATAATAGTAAATCGTGAGTAATTGCAAATGTGTCACCAAAAGCGTTGGCAAATTTTTTTTGTTATTTCAATAGTTTCCGTTTTTCAAACTCTTGTAGAATGCTCATTTGTTGGATTGCTATTTTATTCAGTTTTATCAATCGTTCTTTTTGTGGAATTTTCTCGTTGATGAAAACAGCGTTCAGGTTTTCCATATTCGATAATCAAATCAGTTCGTTGATTGTTGCGTAGTCTCGGATATTACCTTTCAAGTCGGGGTTTGCTTCCCTCCATTGTTTTGCTGTTATTCCAAATAAAGCAACATTCAAAACATCAGCTTCGTTGACATAAATGATTGTAGTTTGTACAGGTAAAAGTTCTCAACCGATATATTCGGGGCAAATTTTATTTTGATGTGCTGGGTTATCTCAATCAAAATTCAAAAATGATTAAAAGTATCAAGGTATTTTAAAGGACTTCGGAAGCAGAAGCGTTAAGAAAAATGAAATATAAATCGTTAAGAAAACGAAGTTTCGCCGATTCCTTTGAAAAAAAATACTGAGGCAAATTTCCAGTGTTTGAGCAAGCGATGGATAAAACGATGGGGCAAGTTTGGAAATTTTAGATTTTTATTTCATTTTTTAGCTTCTGATTCCAAGTCTTGAAATAACATTCGCCGATTCTATTTAAAAAAAATATAAAATAGAGAGGCAACTTTTGGTTCTTTTGCTTCAAGGCAAAAGAACAAGATTTGTAATATCATCAATTTCAAAAAAATGCAATAACCAAAAGTATAATAGCGTAAATCTAAAAAATTAATTTGATTAAGTTGAGGTACAAGAAATATAGTCTTTTTTTATTTTAGATTAAACCACATTTTATATTCATCAAAATAAAATTTGTCCTAAAATTTATTATCAAATGAACAACAACTTGAGATTTTTTTTTTAAGAAATATTCCTTTAAATTTACCAAAATTCTACCTCCATTATGTACCTTATTTTTGATACCGAAACCACAGGTTTGCCCAAAAACTTCAATGCACCAATCTCGGATTCTGACAATTGGCCCAGAATGGTGCAAATTGCTTGGCAATTGCATGATGACAACGGTAACTTGTTAGAAAACCAGGACTATATCATAAAGCCGGAAGGTTACGACATTCCCTTCAATGTTACCAAAGTACACGGAATAACCACTCAAATGGCTCACGAACAAGGTAGAGATTTGCAAGAAATATTATTGGAATTTGCAACCGTTGTCCAAAAAGCTAAGGTAGGAGCAGGACACAATATTATTTTCGATTACAATATTATAGGTGCAGAATTTTTCAGAAAAAAAATTAATAATCCTTTGGAAAACCTTCCTTCTGCTGATACTATGTTGTTGGGAACGGATTTCTGCCAATTGCCCGGAGGAAAAGCTGGAAAATACAAAAGCCCAAAACTTACAGAACTATACGAAAAACTCTATCATAAAAAATTTGATGAAGCTCACAATGCAGCCGCCGATGTGAACGCCACTGCACAAGTATTTTTCGAAATGATGAGGATTAACATCATACCGATTGAAACTTTAAAAATATCAAAGGAAATCCTAGAAAAATACCAAGAGTTTCATAAAAATCCAATTGCACCATTCGACATTGTCGTAAGAAGACAGGTAGAAGGCATCAAAAGAACACAACAATCCAATACCGAAGATGCGTCGGATATAGAATTGGGCGATTATTTTAATTTTTATAATCACTCTATTTTTTCATCTTTACAAGCAACTACCAGCCTTAGCAGTCTTGTGCAAATTGCCGGTGAACAAAATTTTCCAGCAGTAGGATTGGTAGATTTGGGAAATATGATGGGAGCTTTCAAATTTGTTTCGGAAGTTGAAAAATACAATTATACTCTTCAAAAAAAACAAGAAGAAGCGAATGTAAAAAACGGAAAATCTCCTGAAGATATTGCAACTTTGGAGAAAAAACCACTAATACCAATACTAGGTTCAGAATTTTATATTTCCGACCGACCGGAGCAGAAACAATTTACCAAAGATGATCCGGACAGAAGGACACAAGTAGTCCTTCTGGCAAAAAATGCAAAAGGTTACAAAAATCTTTCCAAGCTCTCCAGTTTGGGTTTTCTCAATGGTTTTTACTTTGGGGTTCCTAGGGTTTCTAGACAAATGATTGCGGAATACAAAGAAAACATTATCGCTCTCACTTCTGGTATTGCAGGAGATATTCCTTCTACAATATTGGAGTATGGCGAACAAAAAGGAGAGGAACTTTTCCTATGGTGGAAAGAAACTTTTGGTGATGATTTCTTTGTGCAAATTCAAAATCATGAGTTGCCAGAGGAAGAATTTGTCAATAGTATATTGCTGAAATGGGCAGATAAATATAAGGTAAAGGTATTGGCACAAAACGAAACTTACTACACTTCTCCTTCCGATGCCAATATACAAGATATTGTTTCTTGTATAAAAGATGGAGAAAAACTTTCTACCGAAGTAGGAAAAGGTTTTGGTAGAAGAAGAGGTCTTTCCTCTCATGAATACTACATCAAAAACAGAGAAGAAATTCAGAAAACTTTTCAAAATTATCCTGAAGCCTTTGAAGCATATTCAGAGTTTTTGAAAAATTTCGAACCTTATCCTTTGAAAAGAGATGTCTTGTTGCCAGCCTTTGATATTCCGGAAGAGTTTCAAGATAATCAGGATAAATTAGATGGAGGAAAACGAGGAGAAAATGCTTTTTTAAGACATCTCACTTACAAAGGTGCCAAAGAAAAATATGACGAAATTACTCCCGAAATAGAAGAAAGGTTGGATTTTGAATTGTCGGTAATAGCCAATACCGGTTATCCGGGATATTTTCTTATTGTACAAGATTTCTGCAACGAAGCAAAAAAAATGGGAGTTTGGGTAGGACCAGGAAGAGGTTCTGCTGCGGGATCCGCTGTTGCTTATTGTATCGGTATTACCAATGTTGATCCCATAAAATACGATTTGCTTTTCGAAAGATTCCTAAATCCGGAAAGGGTTTCCATGCCGGATATTGATATAGATTTTGACGATGAAGGAAGGGATAAAATCATAAAATGGGTAGTGGAAAAATATGGTAAAATGAATGTGGCACAAATTATTACTTACTCCGTTTTGGGTGGGAAATCTGCCATAAAAGATGCAGGTAGAGTGTTAGATGTTTCTATTGCCGATACCAATAATATTGCCAAACTAATACCTCCTGCTCCGGGTATGAACATTGCTAAAGCTCTTGCAAAATATGATAAACTTGCAGACGAAGACAAAGTCCTAGTAGATGAAATGAAATCCATTCTGGAAAATGAGCAAGATGAAAGACACCAAGTATTGGCTTCTGCACAAAAAATGGAAGGCTGTATAAGAAATACCGGAATCCATGCTTGTGGAGTTATTATCACGCCGGAAGATATTTCTAATCTGGTACCTATTACTACCGCTGCAAAAGACTCGGATATATTGGTCTCTCAATTTGATAACTCGGTTGCAGAAAGTGCAGGACTTCTGAAAATGGATTTCCTGGGACTTCGGACTCTTACCATCATCAAACATGCTATAAGGCTAATTGAAGATAGACACGGTACCTCCATTGACCCAGACAAAATACCTTTAGACGATGCCAAAACCTATCAGCTTTTCAAAGAAGGAAAAACCATTGGAATTTTCCAATATGAAAGTCCTGGAATGCAAAAGTATATGCGAGAGCTGAAACCTACGGCTTTTGCAGATTTAATTGCTATGAATGCCTTGTACAGACCGGGTCCTATAAAATACATTCCCAATTTTATTAATAGAAAACACGGTATTGAAGAAATTGAATATGACCTACCCGAAAATGAGGAATACCTGAAAGAAACCTACGGAATTACAGTTTATCAGGAACAAGTAATGTTGCTCAGTCAAAAACTTGCCAATTTTACCAAAGGACAAGCCGACAATCTTAGGAAAGCAATGGGTAAAAAACAAAAAGATGTACTGGACAAAATGTTTCCTCTTTTCATAGAAGGTGGTAGGAAAAATAATTTGGACGAAGAAAAGCTCAATAAGATATGGAAAGATTGGGAGGCATTTGCCGAATATGCTTTCAACAAATCTCACTCTACTTGCTATGCACTTATTGCTTATCAAACCGCCTATCTGAAAGCCAATTATCCTGCCGAATATATGGCAAGTGTTATGAGTAATAACATCAATAATACCAAGCAGATAACCTTGTTCAT
>JAFDZJ010000460.1 GCA_018266965.1 Bacteroidota bacterium | reverse complement strand
TTCAGGAATTGTTCCTTCAGTTTTATCAGCTAAAATTTTCAAGGTTACAAACTCTTCCATTTCTACTGATGAAGCCTCATGACCGATTTCAATTTGAATTTTGGATTTATCACGGGTTTGTTCTTTTACCTCCTCCGAAACAGAAACCGTAGAAGCATACAAAGCTGCACCTTTTGATACTACTGTCATTGGGTCAACACTGGTGTCAGGTTTGCAAATTTGTTGCTCCAACATTTTTCTTAGCACAGGCGAAAATGTAGGTCCTCCTACCAATATTAAAGAATCCAAAGAAGAACCTTTTAGATTATTTCTTTCTAATAGTGTTTTACAAATATCAATAGCTTTTTGGAAAACTGGAGCTAACACTTTTTCCAATTCAGCTTGATTTACGGTTAAGTCAATTTCTATTTCTTCTCCATCATCATCTGTTCCGGAACCTTCTTCTTTGTATAAATTAAACTCGTTTTTAAAAGAAAGTTCATTTTTTAGTTCTTCAGCAAACGGTTTTAGTGCTTCACGATATTTGGCTTTCTTTTCATCATTATCTAAAATATCATCAATTGAATAATTTGCTTGAATGTGAGGAATAATGATTTCATCTACAACAGTTAAATCTAAATTTTTACCACCCAAATAATTATCTCCCTCGGTGTCGGAAACTCTCATAATTCCATCTTCCACTTTCAGTAAAGCAGAATCGAAAGTTCCACCACCAAAATCGAATACCAACCAATATCCATCTTTCTTTTTGCTGTCCAAACCATAAGCCATGGCAGCTGCTACTGGTTCTTGTAAAACTTCTGCGTGTTCGATACCCGCAAGTTTTGCAGCTCGTCTGGTTGCATCTATTTGGTTGTTTTTAAAAGCAGCCGGAACTGTAATCACTACAGCATTTACTGCTTCATCTGTAACGAATGATTTCAGTGTTTTTAAGACTTCAGCAGATAGTTCTTCAGAACTTAAATCCTTGCCATAATTGGAACTAAAATATTTTTTATCCGTTCCCATGGTTCGTTTGAACTCAATAAAAGCATTAGGCTCTATTTCACGAGATAAACTGGCTTCTTGGTCGCTTCTATAAACCGCAAAAGCTTTTTTACCTGCCAAAACACCTCTTCTATTAAATGCAATACAAGAAGGCATTGTATCGTCTTGTCCATTTACTTTTATTATTTTAGCTTCTCCATTTTCCATTCTTGAAATCGCAGAATTGGTAGTGCCTAAATCAATACCGTAATCTATTTTTGTTCTTGCCATTTTTATTATTTTTTAGTTTTGTGATACATCAACTTGTGCTCTCTGAATTAAAACACCATTAAAATTTACTTGAGGTTTAATAATGGCTGTAATAATTTTTCTTCCTTCTGTGAGATTATCGTCTGTTATGAAATTGATGACATCAATATTCATTCGCTCGTCATAATCTTTGTTGAGCAGATTAACCATTTCGTAGCCATTGGAAGCAAAATTTGCCTGTATTCTTTCAATACCTTTTACCAATGGTTTCAACCCTTTGGTTTCTTCATCCATTTTGGATATATTCTTTTGCATTCTCACAATTTCATCAGCTACTTTCAATGCCAAAGAATGGTCAACTTCTGTTGTTGAAACGGTTGGAGAAGTGGTTTTTTCTTCTTGCTTCAACTTCAATTGAGTTTCCAAAACTTCAACCAACTTATTATCTAATTTGATGCTTTCTTCTTCCAAAGATTTTTTGGTATTTTTAATTTGGGTTTCTACATCTATTTTGCTGGTGGAAATTCTTTTACCCAACAACCAATAAATTAATCCACCCAAAAGCAAGGTTGCCAAAGTGGCAATAATCCAATAAAATTTGTTTTGGTTGACATCTTTACCCAATTGAGAAATTCCGTCTTTGGCAGTAGTTTCTGTTTGTTGGATTTTCGTACCCAAATCATTTGCAATAGATTTTATATTGGAACTATTGGTTTGAGTAGCAGATTTTAAACTATCTATTAGTTTATCCTGATTTTCTGCTTTTGAAGATAAATTACCCAAAGCGGTTTTCTGCTGATTGATAAGCGTTTCTTGCGATAGTAGTTTCTGTTGTAAAACAGAAATTTCCTGTTGCTGTTTTTGTAGTTCTGTGCTTTTCTCTTTTGCAAAAACTGTTATTGCACAAAGGAGAAAGGGAATGAGTATTGTTTTTTTCATAATGGTTTTTGATTTAGTGAAATTTCAACTGTATTTTCAGTTTTCTCTTTGGTATATGTAAGCCATTTTTTTAAATTAGATGCTTGTCTTAAAACTGATTTTCCACATGAACAGCTTAAACTAGATTTAATTAAAATTTTATCATCGTGTAATTTTAAATTTATTTTTTTTAACATTTTTAAATCTAAAATTTTTTTATATGGTTCAATTGTATCCACTAAACAAAATAGAAAAAAGAATGGATGCTTGCTAGGTTTAATCTTATATTTTCCATTAAAAATTAATCTCTTCATCTTGTATTTGTTATAATTATTAACATCACAACTTATTTCTTTTTCTGCAAACCAAATATTGTGAGCCAGAACATTCCAAGAACAAAAAGCATAGATTTTATCTAAATCTTTTTCCCATTTTAAATTTTCTTGTTCATTTTCTGGCATAGTTTCAGCTAGTTCACGAATTTTGCATAAGTCATGATACATAATATGAGCAATCGTAATACCATGATCATTTTTACAATGAACCTTTAACCTGTAATTAAAATAATTTTTATAAATACAATTGTAAAATTTTGGAATTCCACATATATCAGGAATATTACCTGTATCTTTTAAGAGTTGATTTGCTTCCGTGTATTTAGGTGTTATTTCACTTTCAATATTAAAACCAATATCATGAAATAGACAAATTAAAAACCACATATATGAAAAATTAACTTCGGAAGTTATTTTTAATTTAGTTTTTAACTTTGTAATTTCATTATCGATTTTAGTTTTTAAAAAGGTATTTTGGTAAATATGATGTCCTAAAAAGAAAGCAGAAAGTACATGTTGCGTTCTAATACCCAACTTATTTACCAAATTATCAAAATGGGGTTTAGATTTCCCTGATAATTTGAAAAATTCTAGAATAAATTTTTCACTTTCTTTTGAAGAAGTTAAAGGGAAATTTTTGAAATTTTTACCTGAATAGAAATTCCAAGAATTTTGATTTTTAAATGTATCTTTTAATATCTCAAAAACATTATTTTCCATAGTTTATTTGCTTAAATTTTTCAAAAACCCTAAAAATGCAAAACAACCAAAAAATAAAATTACTTGCATTACTACTTTAAAATCAAAGAATAAATAAATAATTAAAAGTATAACACAAATAGATATAAATATATACGCCCAATCTGGCAATACAAAACGCCCAATAGGGTTTACATAAGTCCAATAACAAATGTATTTTACTTGTTTTTTTTGAGAATAATTCAATTTTTTTAACACAAATCTAACTAAACTTTTATACTCTTTTTGTAATTCAATATTTTTAGAATTTTTAATTTTTTCTACTCTTGTAGGTGTAATAACTTTCAATATTGCTTCTACAACCTTCGTCCAATCAATAGAATTATGAACATATTCTCGAGCAATATTCAAATTTTTTGATAAATTTTCCCTACTACCTCCAAAAGGTACTTTGCTCATTATCCATTTTTCATTTGCTTCATATTTATCTTTTACAGTTTTCAAAACCTCAATCATTTGTTTAAGTTCTTGATCTTTTATTCTTTCCAAAGTAGAAATATTATCTTTTATCCTTCCTTTGGTGATACTATTTACAGCAACACTGTCTGCTAATTTTGCCAATTGCATGGCTTCTGCCAAATAATCTGCTTCGCTTTCATTGTCTTGGCTTTCATTAAAATAATCAATGGAACATTGTAGAATTTCTTTCGCTACATTATCTGCTAAAAGTTTGTATTGCAAACCTGTACTTCCTATAATAGATTTCAAAAGAGCCAGTTCAGCTTTGGTGTTTTGATATAGGTCTTTTCCAAATCGTAATGCGTTCAATTTATTTTTAGACCTGTCTGTTTTTGTTTTCTCAATTTGGGTTTCAATCTTGTGTACAGGTTCTTCTGTAAATCTTTTAGAAAGATATTTTTGGGTTGTCCCATTACAATTACTGAACAAGTCTAATGTATCAGTGGTAGAATATTGATTTTTGAAATGTTTCAAAAGTTCTTCAACAAAATTTTCTATTTGCTTATCGGTATCTATGGTAAAGGTTTCATCTGCCACGGAATGAGCAAAATCTTTGAAATGTTCAGATTCCAATAATTTTATTTTCGCTTCAATTCCTTTTTTGGTTTCTTGTATGGAATTATCCAAAAAATAGAGCGTTCCGATATTATTGAAAGCCGAAAAGTTTTTGGAGGACACTTCTTTCCCATCGGTTATTTTCTCCCAAATCTCAATAGCCTTTTCTTTATCGCCTGTTTTTAGATAATTGATGGCAGTTTCATCAAAATTGTTGGTATTCAAAAACCAAAATAAAGCGTGATTCACTTTATCTTGATTCTGTTCG
>JAFDZJ010000045.1 GCA_018266965.1 Bacteroidota bacterium | reverse complement strand
TTTCTAATTTCTGTTTTGTATTCAGCAGGTTTGTTATTTAATACAAATCTTGCTTTCAACATTAAATCTCTTACTATTGGTAAATCATTTTTATCTATCTGTTTTCGTTGGCTTCCCAAATCGAATCCATCAGATTCAACTTTAATAAATAAAAGATCATCAGTAAATTTTGACAGCTTCTTATCTAAAAACAAAATGCTTGTTTGAACACCACTGTATGGGTTAAAGCAACCAGCCGGTAAACTTATAACAGCATAAAGCCCTTGATTTATTAAGAGTTTGCGTAACTGAATGTAAGCAGTTTGCGATGTTCCAATAATTCCATTTGGGACTATGATTGCAGCTCTACCAGTTGATGGATTAATATGTTCCGCAATGTAATCAGTAAATAATACCTCGGATTTTTTAGCCTGAATTGTGAATTTCTTATGGGGCTTTACACCTCCTTTCGGTGTCATAAATGGTGGGTTAGCAAGTATTACATCAAAATACTCATTCCATCTTTCTTCACTTGTTAAAGAATCGTATTCATATATCCTAGGAGTTGTAAAACCGTGTAAATACAAGTTGACTAAACTCAAGCGCACCATATCAGGCGAAATGTCATAGCCAACAAAATTTTGCATCAGCTTTTTTCTGTCGTCAGGTGTTAGTAAATCTCCTTTTGCTTTTTTAGAGTTTTGTTCAACAATGTATTTGTAGGAAGAAATTAAAAAGCCTGCTGTGCCACAAGCAGGGTCGCAAATACTTTCTCCTTTTTTAGGTTCTAATATTTGAACAATAAAATCAATGATGTGTCTTGGTGTTCTAAATTGTCCTGCATCGCCTTGTGAGCCTAAAACAGAAAGTAAATATTCAAAAGCATCACCCAACATTTCGCTGTGGTCATACTTAAATTCATTGATAGTCTTTAAAAATAGTTTTAATGTTTCTGGGTCTCTATAAGGCAAATAAGCATTCTTAAAAATATCTCTAAATAGTTGCGGAATATTTGGATTTATATTTAACTTGACTATGGCTTCACTGTATAGATTAAGCATTTCGTGACCACCAACCCTTGGGTCAAAAATTTTTGTCCAAGCATATTTTTCATATTCACCGGTAAAGAATGTTGCCTCACCACCGAAGTCCACCGCCTCCTTATCCATATCGTCCATAAACTTATAGATGAGGGCAATTGTAATCTGTTCTACCTGACTTTTAGGGTCTGGAACTTTGCCCACCAAAATATCACGGGCTGTATCTATTCTTCTTTTTGTTTCGTTGTCTAGCATATTGTTAAGCCATAAATCGGTTAAGTGAAACATTGTCTTTTATATATTCAGGAATTATCGTCCTTAATTCAGGCGGTAATTTTCTGAAAACATCACCGTTTGGATTGGTGTTTAGCAATGCAAATTTTTTGTTTTCTATTATTTCTCTAAATTCTGTGTCGGTTATGTAACTCTTGAAAAAGTTTTTTGCATAACTGAAATAGGCATCATCAGGCAAATACCTTGTGTCAAATTTATCAAACTCGTCCTCTAATAATTCATCTTTGCTTTTGAAGTATGGAATGTAACCAAACATTTTTTCAATGATTTCACGAAGTGTTAATCTTCGGTCAACTTTCATTGAATTACGCAGTTTGTTGAGATTGTAATATTCCTGTGGTTTCTCAAAAATGTTTTGAAGGATATATTGCTCTATTCCGTCAAGGTCTTTTTGCTCAATCATTTTTTGAACTTCGGCATCTTCTTTTACAGTTTCTTCAAATTGGTCAAAATACATACGGTCAATTTTCATCCCTTCAACGCCAACTTCATTTACAACCATTGTTTTCAATGGGTCGGGATTTGTGCTATCGTAATCATCGGGAGTAACATAAACACCACCGCTTGAACCATCGCCTTTTGAAGGATTAACAGGGAGTTTTAAAACTTCATCATAGTTAAATTCCTTTTCAAAATATTCGCAATTGGCGAAGAAATCAAAAAGTTTGAATTTCATTTTTTCGGGGTGTAAAACTTCTTTAGCAAGTTCTTTGTCTAAAAGTTCTTTCAAAAAATTGTGTTTTCTTGTTCCTCTGCCTTTGATTTGAATAAAATCGGTTGGAGAAAAAATTGGGCGCATCAAACCAACATTCAACAAGTCTGGACAATCATAACCAGTAGTCATCATACCTACAGTTACACAAACTCTCGCCTTACTTGTTTTATACATTGCATTAAAATTGCCTGAACCATTCAGATTGTTGTTTGTGAAGTTTATAGTGAACTGTTGAGCATCTTGAACTAATGAAGTTACTTGAACTGCAAAATCTGAATTGTATTTTCCAGGGAATTTTTGGTCGGCAAATTCGTTCAGAATTTGAGTGATTTTTGAAGCGTGATTTTGACTTACACAAAACAAAATAGATTTTCCTATTTCATTTGTAATTGGGTCACGCAAAGCGTTTTCAATAAATGTTTTGCAAAATATCTTGTTTGTATTGTCGCTAAAAAATTTCTTTTCAAAATCTCTTTGGTAAAATGATTGTTCATCTTCTTCTCCATCTTCATTTGTGGTTGCAACATTGTAACCCTCTTTTGAAAGCAATTGAGTTGTTATTTCAGTTCTTGCATCAACTACAATTGGATTAATCAAGAAACCATCTTTAACTCCGTGTAACAAACTATATTGGAAAGTAGGTTTGCCATCTTCACAACCGAAGGTTGTGTATGTGTCAAGTAACATTCTTCTTTCCAATTCTCTGGGGTCTTTTTCTCCTAACTGTTCAGCATCAATCTTTTTTAAATAGTCTTTCGGTGTTGCTGTTAAACCTAATTTGTAGCCAATAAAATATTCAAAAACTGCTCTGCTGTTGCCTCCAATGCTTCTGTGAGCTTCGTCTGAAATAACTAAGTCAAAGTCTGTTGGTGCGAAAAGTCTTTTGTATTTGTTCTTAAATAAAAATGATTGAACGGTTGAAACAACAATTTCGGATTTTCTCCAATCGTCTCTGTTCTCTTTGTAAATAGAACATTTGTAGTCGTTTCGCAAATATTCTTTAAAAGCTTTATCTGCTTGGTCTTCCAACTCTAAACGGTCAACTAAAAACAAAACTCGTCTGGCATTTCCTGTCCGCAAAAACAACTTTATAACTGCCGCAGAAGTCAAAGTTTTACCCGTGCCTGTCGCCATTTCAAAAAGAAAACGGTCTTTACCTGCTTTTACTTCTTCTTGTATTCTTTCAATTGCTCTTACTTGGTATTTCCGAAGGAAACGCAGTTTGTTTTCTTCAATGTAGGCTTTCTTTTGATTGTCGTCAGAGTATCTTGGGTCTTTGTCGTATTCAGGTTTTTGAGTTATTGCAATGTAATCTTCTTTAACTGTTTCATTGATTAAAGATTGTGGATTTGGCTTGTATGAAGTGTAACCTTCAACTGTTTCAGGTGAAGGAAATTTAGATATGATATTAGGATTACCTCTCTCTAAGTCCCAAAAATAATGTTGGTTTCCGTTTGATAGAATTATAAAACGGCAATTTTGTGATTGGGCATATTTCCGTGCTTGCTCTTTTGCGGATAGTGGATTTACTTCTTCTTTTTTTGCTTCTAAAACTATGAAAGGAAAACCTTTGTCGTCAAGTAGCAAATAGTCAATGAACCCATTGGTTGTTTTTTCAAAGTCGTCACCGAGTTCATTTAATTGGGTTTGTGTCAGTTTAGCGTTGTTTTCTAAAATGATGTTTGCTTTTCCTTGCTCATTGTCAAAAAAACGCCAGCCCACTTCTTCAAGTAGTTTATTAATCTTAATTCTTGCTTTTGCTTCTTTCGCCATTCTTAATTTCTATTCGCTTTTTTGTCGGTTAAAATAGTCAAAATTGACCTTGTTATAGATTTCATTCTCTGTCTTTGGTGCGTTGGCAAAATTGGCTCTTTTGGTTTTGCCTGTGTGTCGGCTGGTGCGGTTGAGGCAAAACCAAATGTGCCAATGTGCGGTTGGCTGAATTTTAAAATATTTTGTGCGGTGGCAAAAAAAATAAAACACGAAGCGTTGGACTGTCGTGTCGGCAAAAAGTCCGCTCTTAAGTTTATATGTCGTCCTGATGTTTTGATAATTTTCTGTCAGTTTAATGGTTGTTGTGTCGGGGTCTTTACGCTTGCCTATAACGGACAGGGCTTTGCGTTCGTTGGGGATTTCCAGCACTAAAGCTCATTTGAAAAACCAAAGCCCCAATGACGCAAAACCCGTGTTACAGGCAGTACTTTCTCTATTTGATGGTATTTCTTGCGGACAATTAGCGTTAGAACGTGCAGGATA
>JAFDZJ010000459.1 GCA_018266965.1 Bacteroidota bacterium | reverse complement strand
AATGGATTTGGTAAAAACATTTATCAATTTGGTAATCCTTACTTAACCAATTTGGATTTAAGAAGTCTGTTTGTGTCTTCTGATATTAATTATGTTTCCAATCTTTATGGAATAAGAGTAGAACCCGCATCTGGTGTGGTATCTTATTCTCCAAATGTTGGTGGAAATGGAAATACAACTCCAAGGTATATTACTTGGAGCGGTGGTAATTTGGTTGGAGATGTTGAATGGGCAATGCTAAGGCCAATGAGTGTATTTGCAATGAAATTAAATGATAACTCTGCTGGGAAGTCAATTAATTTTGATAATTTAAGAAGATTCAAATATACCCCAAGGACTTCAGGTGCTTATGATGTTACTGCTAAAGCTAATAATACAGTAAAACAATTAGGAGTTATCGCATTAGATGCTACTGGGTTTGAAATTGGGAGAACTTATTATGTTGTAAGCCCTACTGCTGTTAATGGAAATGCCCCGGGTATAACCATGCAAACACAAGCAGAAACTACAAATGTAATTGGGACATTTGAAGAGGATCCAATCAACGGGGGATATGATATGAATTTAATCTCTAATTATTGGTTGTATATCAACGAAGCAAATGAAATTACCTTTAAAGGAAAAGCTATTCCAGGTGCATTATATAGTCAAAACATTAAGTCTTTGAAATTTGAAATAAGAGAAAATGAAGCTTTAATCCCTAATGGAAATACAACATTATCAACAGGTATTGGGTTTTATTATAAATTAGAAAATGGAACAGTTCAATCTATAGCTCAAAACCAAACAGTCCCAGTAACTGTTGGTTCACAAGGTTTAGAAGTTAATCTGTACTACGGTGCTCCTACTGCTGCTTTGGCAACAGATGATGTGAAAACAAAACCGTCTAGGACTATGGTTGTTTACAATCCTACAATCGATAATTTTGTTGTACTTTTTGACCCGAATTGGAAAAAAGCAGATGTAAAAGTCTATGATATGAGTGGTAAATTAGTCCTTTCTGCTAATAAAGTTGATACTAATAAAGATTTTGTTATTGACTTAATGAAAGGTAATAAAGGATTTGTAGTGTCTGTTACTTCTGAAACAGGAACGGTAGTAAACGCTAAAATAATAAGATAAAAACTATAAATATGAAAAAAATATTTAATAAACTATTTCTTAGTTTAGTAGCAGTAATTTTTTGTGTAGATTATTATAAAGCACCACCACCACCACCACCATCTGGTGGACCTCCTGGAGGAGGAGGGGGTGGAGGTTATACACCCGGTGCTGCAGCTTCTCCTATAGATATGTATCTACTAGTTTTAGTAGCAGTTGCTTTGGTTTTAATGTTTGTATATTCAAAAAAGATAAAATCAAAAGAAATAATTTAACTAATTTTTAAATAAAAAAATCCCATATTTACTATGGGATTTTTTATTTTTACACTTTTATATCATTTTTTTATGAAATCATTTTTTTATAGTTTTTCTTTTTTGCTCTCTATTTCTGTTTTTGGGCAATTTCAAGTCAAAATAACCGCTCCGAGCCACTTTTCGTCTGAAGAAGCAATTCTTTATACATTGATGGGTTCCAAAGATGTTATTGTTTCTAAAGGGATTAAACAAAACAATCAGTGGAAGTTCAAGGTGCCGACCAATTATGTAGGTATGATGAAGGTATATTTTCCAGAAATAAATGGGACTATCAATTTTATCTCTGAAAATAAAGATGTTGAATTTGGTTTTGATGTAGAAAAAAATAAAATTACACAAGTATATTATCAAGATGCGGCTAATGAGTTAATGGACAAAGTCCAAGATATTGAGCAGAAAAAAGAAATTATTCTCCCAGCTCTTTATCAAATCAATGAATATTATAAAAAATCTAGCGACTTCAAAACTGCTGTAAATACTGAAATTAATAGGTTGAGTACTCAACTCAACATAGATCCTCTTAAATATCCTTTTGTGTCTTATTATAATCTAAATTATAACAAGTTTTTAGTAAAAGAGGTTAGTAAGCCAGAACCCTCCACAGCTGATATTATTCAATTTATTAATAATTCCAACGAATATTTGGAGAGTTCATCTTTGTTGCGACCAATATTAGTTTCATTATTAAACAAAGCACCGAAAACCAATGTTGATTCTATAGTTGATACTTTGCTTACAAAGGTAAATGTAGAAACACCAAGAGGACAGGTTGTTTTGTCGGAATTAATCGATGTTTTTGATGCGTATGGAATGAATAATCTGAAATCTAAATATTTGTCTTTGGCAAAAAATTTAAAATGTACTATTTCCGATAGACTTTCTAAAACTATCAAACAAAATGAAAATACTGAAATTGGGGCTGTATTTCCAGATTATATCTTCCAAAATGCCAAAAAAACCAATGCAAAATCTCTTCATTCCATTAATGCTAAAAACAAAATAATTGTTTTTTGGTCTTCCACATGCTCTCATTGCGAGACAGAATTGCCAAAGTTAATTCCAATTTATACTGAACTGAAAAAAAGAAATGTTGAAATTATTGGATTTTCTCTCGATACTGATAATAAAACATATACTGATAAAACTTCTGTTTTTCCTTGGGTAGATACCACGGAATTGAAAGGTTGGAATAGTAACTTTGTTGAAACTTATAATGTACATGCAACTCCAACATTTTTCATTCTTGATGAAAAAAATAAAATAATTGACAAGCCAGACCATGTGCAAGATGTTTTGCAGTATTTTAATTTAAAATAATTTTTGCCCAGTCAAATAAAATTTCTATATTTGCACCACTCAAAACCAGGCGAGGTAGCTCAGATGGTTAGAGCGCAGGATTCATAACCCTGAGGTCACGGGTTCAATTCCCGTCTTCGCTACAAAGTCCGACTTGTTAGTCGGACTTTTTTTATTGTTTTCTAATTGTCTATTTTGTTCTTTATATGACTAATTTTTTAGTTTTAATGATTTATTTTTATTAATACGAGCTATCTTTTTTTTAGAATTGTGTCACATCTTCATATATTTTTTCGTCTTATAAATATAACAGCTTATTTTGAAAATTAATCCACAAGTCCAAATAGATAACGAGCAAGAATTTGTAAAACTATTATTACAAAATAATTCTACCGCTCAAAAATTATTGTATGAAAAATTTTCTCCAAAAATGCTCAGTGTTTGTCGTAGCTATATTCCCGATTTTCATGCTGCCGAAGATTGTATGATAAAAGCGTTTGTTAAAATTTTCCGAAATATTTCATCATTCAAAAGTGTGGGTAGTTTGGAAGGATGGATGCGAAAGATTATGGTTAATGAGTGTTTGGATAATTTGAAATCTACGAGAAAAATTT
>JAFDZJ010000458.1 GCA_018266965.1 Bacteroidota bacterium | reverse complement strand
ATCTGTCTACTCTCTAAAAAAAAGCAGGGTGATTTTTGTCCTTTAAACCCCAAAATTTTCAACGAACTTTTTGCGCAATGTTTGGAATAAAATTTCGTATAACGGTTTTGCGGCTTGACGCAGGCAGGGAATTTTAGCACTTCTGTTGATGCGAGAACCGAACTTCAATTATAGCACAAAAGTTCGAACGGTGCAATTCATCCCTGCTTGCGTTCAAACCGCTTGTTGTGTGTTCGGCATAGTTTATATTGCAAGTTTTTGTTTATTCAATTCTACATTAAAATGAACTTTTGCTCCCAACGCTTCAAAAACTTTTAATATGGTTTCAAATCGTGCATTTTTTACGCTATTCTCAATTTTAGAAATTTGAGCTTTTTGAACACCAACAAGTTCTCCAAGTTGTTCTTGTGTTAAGTGTTTCTCTTTACGGGCTTGTTTTATCGCTTCACCTAAAAGGTCAATTCTCAATTCATTTTCAAAAGTTTCTCTTTTTTCTGTTCCTCTTTTTCCAATGTGTTTGTCAATCATTGTGTCAAGTGAAACGGTTTTGAATTTATTTGTAGTTGCCATAATTATTTATTTTTTGTTTTATTTTCTAAATATTGTTTTCTTATTTCTTCCGCTTTCTTAATTTCCTTTGGTGGCGTTTTCTGTGTCTTTTTCAAAATTCCGTGAGTTGCAACAACCAAGGTTTCTTTACCGTCCGATTTATCCCAAAATGAAAATAGCCGATATGCTTTGCTGTTGTATAAAGTTCTAAATTCCCAAATGAAGTCATTGAGCTTTTTAAAAAGTTCATTGTCGTTTACCAACTGAGCTTTCTTGATATTGTAGTAAATTTTTTCTCGTGTTTTGTCATCAAGATTTTCTAAAAAATCAACAGCTTCGGGTAATAATTCAATGTCAAAATTGGGCTTCATTCATATTTTTTGTCAAAGGTAATGATTTCCCAATTAGGAAACAAATGTTTTAGGCTAAAAAAATTGGTTTCTTGATTTTAAGATTGGATTGTTACCTCTCTATTTTCAGGTCTGCTGCTTTTATTAATTGCATGAATCTCCCTATTTCAGTGGCTTCAATAGTAGTGTCTGATTTTTCGTTAAAGATTTCAGTTAGCATATCTTCAAGCGTTAAAAACTCTATTTTTACATTGTGTTTGCCATTGTCAGATAGGTTATCTAAAAATAATTTACAATTTTTAAATTCGTCAATTTTCTGCCCTTTGTTCTTCTTGATTTTCGTAATTGCAATGTAATAAGTGAAGTTAAAAGAATTTGTTTCTTCTGCTATTTTTTCTCTAAATGCTTTTGCCCAATTTGGTTCAACTAATTCTCTGAATTTTTTCCAAGCATCGCTTGTTCCAACTCGTACATTTCTTTTTTCTTCGTCAATCAAATGGTCATAAAAGAAATCAATATTGAAGCCATCTTGCCAAGTCTTACAACTAATTACAGAAACTCGCTTTTCACTTTTTTCATTAAGATGAACAGCTAAAACATCAATATCGGACGAAACAGAAAACTTACTTTTTTCTTTTTTTTCTAAATGGGAGATATTTTCTTTCTTAGGTTTAAACTTCACATTGTGTTTTGTAAAAGTTGCAGGTTTTCTTAAAAAATACCCATCCACCAGTTGTTCTAAAATATCTTCTTTCATCTTATGTTAATTTATAAAACCAACCTTTAGATTTGCTCAAAATTGGTGTTGTTGAAACAAAGAATTTGTCGGATGGGAAAGCGTATTCAATTTGTCCCAACTCATTTTTTATGATGATTGTATTTCCACTAACTTCAAGTTTTCCTTTTGTTTCAAAGCTGTATTCTTGTCTGATGATTTCACTATATTGTGAACTATAAATTTGTTCATCTGTCCAGATTTCATATTTACCACGAAGTCTGTCTGCTTTTCCACTTTCTTCTGTATATTCTTGATATTCATATTCGGTTAGTTTCATCAAGTTGGTTACTTTTATGTTTTGTAATCTGCTTTTTATTGGCGGATTTCCAAATTCCAATTTGATGTTTAAAGTTTTTTCCAAATCTCTTTGAGAATAACGAAGTTCATCGGGTGTAATTCCCTGAAACATTAAAGATTTAATAAGCTCGTCAATCACAAAATTTCTATAATCTTCGTGAATTGTTGCAAGGTGAAGTCTGAACCAAGGATATTTGGAATTAATTAACTGAAAAGGTTGCTCAAATGTTGTGTATTCGCCACTTTTGTTAATTTCAAGTCCTTCGTCTGTCAAATCCATTTCGTTATGATGATAAATGAATTTTTCTCCGTATCGGTTTCGTTTGCGTTCAATGGTCAAACTTCCGCCTTCTGCTAAAATTTCAAATACTGTTTCTGTCATATTTTATTTTTCATCAAAGTTACTTTGTTAGTACGTCAAAGATTGTCGTTCTATTTTGAATGTTGAATTTAGCACGACTGTTTGGAAATGCTGACGCACAACGGTTCTCGGCTTTGCGTAGTGGCGGACTTAGATGCACTTCACTGTCAGCCTACCAAAATGCTAATTAGATGCACAAAATTACAATTTTGCACTGAACCCGCCATTACGCAAAACCGATGTTGTGCCTTCGTTGTTCTTTTTTGTCCGTTATATAGTCGGTCAATTCTGTTACTGTTGGGAAGCCATACTCTTTGCCAAGTTTTGGTTTGCGTATCGGCTCGTGCGACTTGGCAATGTGTATGGCTTGTGGGTTGGTTTTAATAATTAAATGTCAGTCCTCCTCCAAAACCCATATCACTGTCGTAATGCGTTCTGAAACCTAAGTTTTTACTTGCGATATAATTCAGTCCAAGCATATATTCTCTGTCTGTATTTACCATAAATGCAGCTCTAAACCTTTTTGAAAGTGGAATGTCTTCACGTCTTAATTGTACTCTTACGTTTCCATCGTGATAGACTTCTGTTTGTAAAATTATAAGCATTGGCAGAGTATATGCAACCCCTAAACTAAACTGTGTCCGATTGTCTTTGGTATTAGTCTGCCCAAAAAGATTTTTTTCTGGTGTTTCGTGCTTTCTGTATCGCCAATCAAAGCCAATAAAGGGCATTAGCCATTGGTTTCTGCCTATGTATCGCCCTATGTGTGTTTCTGTTTCGTATCCGTGTTTGTCGCTATATCCCAAACGCCATTCAGTGCCAAAACTCCATCGGGTATTTTGCAACATTGTCATACCATCATTTCCATTTGTTGCAAAGTCGTTTTGAAACATAAAATGTAGTTCGTTGCTTTCTCT
>JAFDZJ010000457.1 GCA_018266965.1 Bacteroidota bacterium | reverse complement strand
TAAATGACAATAATTATATGAAAACAATAATTTATTTCTCATAATTTTTACTAATTATTTCACCTCATCAGCATATTCTGCTCTATTTGGTTTTAACTCGTCTCTTACTTTCATCATTTCGCTCTCATCAACTATCATAACAGCTGCTGCGTACATATCTGTATATTCTTCGAAAGAGAAATCTCTATATTGTAAATTTTCAGCAACTGCATATTCTTCTAAATGTATAATATGATGTTTGGCAAATTGCAAAGCACTCATACCTCGAAAGTCCCAAAACATTTTTATTTTTTGTCCCATTTTTTTAAATTTAAAAAAAAGCATACCTAAAAATTCAGGCATGCTTTATGAAAATATCTAATGATTTAAAGTTTAAAATTTCAAATCGCCATTTACCTCTCTCACAGCTTTTGCAGCGGTAGCGAATTTTTCTTTTTCGGCGTCTGTAAGTTTTATTTCTACAATTTTTTCCACACCATTAGCACCAATTATTGCAGGTACTCCAAGACAAATATCGGACTGACCATATTCTCCATCGAGCATCAAAGAGCAAGGCACCATTTTCTTTTGGTCGCAAAGTATCGATTGTACTAGCACGGAAACCGCAGCTCCAGGTGCATACCAAGCAGAAGTTCCTAATAATTTGGTAAGTGTAGCACCTCCTACTTTTGTTTCTTCGATTACGAAATTTTGTTGTTCTTCACTCAAAAATTCAGCAACAGGAACGCCATTTCTAGTAGCTTTGGACATCAAAGGAACCATACCTGTATCGGAGTGAGCAGCAACCACCATTCCATCAACATCAGAAATAGGACAATCCAAAGCTTCTGCCAATCTATATTTGAACCTAGCACTATCCAAAGCTCCACCCATACCAATTATTCTTTCTTTTGGCAAACCAGAAGTTTTGTGTACCAAATATGCCATGGTATCCATAGGATTAGATACTACGATGATGATAACATCTGGAGAATGTTTCACCAAATTTGCAGTAACTTCTTTTACTATTCCGGCATTGATACCGATGAGCTCTTCTCTTGTCATCCCCGGTTTTCTTGGGATTCCGGAAGTAATAACGGCTACTTTGGAACCAGCAGTTTTGCTATAATCTCCTGTGGTTCCGGTAATTTTTGTATCGAAACCGTTAAGTGATGCAGTTTGCATCAAATCCATTGCTTTGCCTTCTGCAAAACCATCTTTTATATCTACTAATACTACTTCAGATGCAAAATTTTTCATTGCAATATATTCTGCACAAGATGCACCTACTGCACCAGCTCCAACTACGGTTACTTTCATGTTTTTAAAATTTTTAAAATTTATTTTTATTAATGTTTATATTATTTTCAAAAAAGTTGGTCAAATTTACAAAATATTTGGATTGGAAAAATTATTTTATGATTGTTTTTCTTTATTTCTAAATTTCTTTTTTGCAAATTTGTGCGATAAGAGAAAAATAACATCTAATAACAACAATAATTTTCTAATAAAATTATGAATGAGATTATAGAAATATTAAAAAAAGGAGGTACTATACTCTATCCTACCGATACTATTTGGGGGATTGGTTGTGATGCAACAAATAAAGATGCAATAAAAAAAATAATAGAAATAAAAAAGAGAGCTTCCAACAAATCTATGATTATACTTGTAGAAAGCGAAAAAAGATTACAAGATATAGTCGATGTTCCGGCTATGGCTTGGGAAATTATAGACCTTAGCGAGAAACCTGTTACCATAATCTATGAAAAACCAAGAGGACTACCGGAAGAATTATTAGCATACGATGGTAGCATCGGCATCCGATTGATAAAAGATGATTTCTGCAAAAAATTAATCACCAAACTCAATCGACCATTAGTTTCTACTTCCGCAAATATCAGTGGCGAAAAAAGCCCAATGAAATTTGACGATATTTCCGAGGAAATAAAAAATTCCGTTGACATTATTGCTGAAGAAAATAGAGAAAAAATTTCTAAATTCTCCGGTTCATCTGTTATCAAAATATGGAACGATGGTAGAATAAAAGTAATCCGTGAGTAACAATCAATTATTTTTTTTTTAAATGATAGAAATTTCAGTAATCATTCCACTTTACAATGCAGAAAATACAATAACTGCAACATTGGATTCCGTGCGAAATCAAATTGGAAATTTCTGTTTTGAAATCTTCATTATCAATGATGCAAGTACAGACAAATCCAATGAAATTGTTGAGAAATATAAAATTGAAAACCAAAATCTAAACATTAAAATATTACAATTAGAAAGCAACAAAGGTGTTTCTGTGGTTAGAAACATAGGCTTGAAAAATGCAACAAAAGACTACATAGCTTTTCTAGATGCAGATGATTGTTGGTTTCCTGAAAAAACAAAACAACAAATGGCATTTTTCATAGAAAAATATCCAAAAATTGATGGAATAGCTTGTTGTAGAAACAACGAAACTGTTGGTTTTCCCTATCGAGTGAACCCAAAAACCAATTTAGCATCTATCAGTTTAAAAAAAATGCTTATCCGAAATATTTGCCCCACTCCTACTGTAATTTTAAAAAAAGAAATTATTGATAACATCGGTCTTTTCAACGAAGATATGCGACATGCAGAAGACTCAAATTATTGGCTTAGGATTAGTGAAAAGTACAATCTTTTCATACTCGACAAAAGCCTAGTAACTACAGGAGGTGGAAAAAAATCTTTTGGTGTTTCCGGACTTTCGGCTGATTTGACAGAAATGGAAAAAGGATTTCAAAAAAACTTAAAAGAAATGTACCACTCCAATCGAATAAATTGGGTGGAATATTTTCTATTCTTTATTTTTGCCAAAATCAAATATTTTTCTAGACCTTTGAGGTTATTATTTCTAAAAAATAATACCAATGGATAATTTCCTACAAAACAAAAAAATACTTTTTCTTACCACCAACTTTTTTCAATATGAAAAAGCAATAATTCAGGAAATGGAAAAATTAGGTGCTACGGTAGATTTTTATGACGAAAGACCATCTAATAATAATTTTGGCAAAGGAGTAATTCGGGTTGCTCCCAGACTATTTTCTTGGAAAACAAATCGCTATTACAACCAAATTCTCTCGGACACAAAAGACAAAAAATATGATTTCTTTCTATTGATAAAAGGAGAAGCAACACCTCTATCATTTTTGAAAAAATTCCGAAAACTACACCCAGAATCATCTTGTATTTTCTACGCCTACGACTCTGTTGAAGAGTATCCTAAATTTTTGAAACTACAACAATATTTTGATAAAGTTTTTACTTTTGAAGCAAGGGATTCCCAAAAATATAATTGGCATTTCCGACCTTTGTTTTATATAGACGCATATCAAACGAAAGTAACAACTCATAAAATATATGACCTCTCTTTTGTAGGTTCCGCTCATACTGACCGATATTTTATAAGTGAAAAAATCGAAAAAGAACTCCATAAAAACAAATTATCATCGTTTTTTTATTACTATGCACCTAGCAGAATAATATTTTATTTGAAAAGAATTTTCGATTCCCATTTCAAAAAATTCGACATTCGGAAGATTAACACCCAACCTCTTTCGCATGAAAGTATTTCCAAAATCTACCAACAAAGTGTTGCAATATTGGACATCAACAAGCCTTTTCAGTTTGGCATGAGTATGCGTCCTTTCGAATCACTTGCAGCAGAAAGAAAATTAGTAACCACCAATCCGGAAATTATCCATTACCCATTCTACAACCCAAACAATATCTTGATAATCGATAGAGAACAACCCAATATACCAAAAGATTTTTTCCAAACAGAATTTCAACCTCTTCCCAAAGAACAATTAGAAATGCTCACAATACAATCTTGGCTGGAAGGTATTTTCAAAAAAAATCAAGATGATTATTGGAAATGGTGGTAAACAATAAGAGGTATCGAAAAGAAATATAATAGTACTCCATATTGGAAATTAAAATACCTATCTTTGCAAAAATATAATCTCTACAATGAGCGAAGACAGACAATCATCAGGAAGACCAAAAAGACCAAGGATACAATCCAAAAATACCGGTCGCTCTTTTGATGGACCAAAAAAATATGACAGCAGAGGAGGTGGCAAAACCGAAAAAAGCTCGTACAACAAACCTAGTAAATTTGAAAATGCTAGAAAAAATGAAAATTTTTCGGATAGACCAGAAAGAGGTAGCTTCCAAAAAGATAGCACAAAAAATTTCGGTAGTTACAACAACAATAGAAACAACAATTTCGACAGCCGAGACAAGTATGAAAAAGGCGATCTAAAATACGGAAAACCTTCTTTCAAAAAACCTTTCAAAAAATATGGAGAAGACGAGGATAGAGCAAAAAACTATGTCCAAAAAAGAAAACTCCAAAAAATTGAAAAAGATATTCACAAAGATACCATCCGACTGAACAAATACCTCGCCAACGCAGGAATATGCAGCAGAAGAGAAGCCGACGAATTGATAAAACAAGGATTGGTAACAGTAAATGGCACTGTAATAACTGAAATGGGACACCAAGTACACAAAACAGATAAAGTAGTTTTTGACGAACAAAATATCACTCCAGAAAAATCAGTTTATGTACTACTGAACAAACCAAAAGGTTATATCTCTACTACAAAAGACGACAAAGCCAGAAAAACCGTAATGGATTTGGTAGCAAATGCCTCTCCCTACCGTCTTTTCCCTGTTGGCAGACTGGATCGTTCTACAACCGGAGTAATTTTATTGACCAATGATGGTCATCTTACAAAAAAATTGACCCACCCTTCATTTGAAATGAAAAAGATTTATCATGTTACATTGGATAAAAAACTTTCTACAGATGATATGCAAACAATCATAGACGGTATAAGACTGGAAGAAGGCGTTGCCAATGTTGATAAAATATCCTACATAGAGGGAAAACCAAAAAATGAAATCGGCATAGAAATACACATCGGTTGGAACCGTGTAATAAGAAGAATTTTCCAAAAACTAGGTTACGAAGTCGAATCCTTGGACAGAGTAATGTTTGCAGGACTTACCAAAAAAAACATAAAAAGAGGACATTGGAGAATCCTTGAAGAATTGGAGGTAAACAATCTTAAAAAGTTATAAGAGTCTGTTTAAATTTTATATCTAAATTTTTTCAGGAGCACAATAGTCGTAGTTCCGTCCTACCAATTCTACCTGCTGTTCGCTATATCTTTTGCTGCCATAGCTTTTCCAAAGTTTAGCAAAAGGATGTCGCTACCATCAGGGCTAGAAACAAAAATTGTAATTCTTTCACAACATAAAAAACTTATAAATACAACCCTTATATATTCATAAGGGTTGTTTTTTTTGATTTAAAATTTGTTAATATCCTTATCGAAAATGAGTTAAAAAATGGACTAAATCTAATGAAAGTATTTGGTGGAATTAAAAACAAATATCTATAAAAATTTAGCAAAAAAACTAGAAAAAACTAGAAGTCGTTTCAAATTCAAAATTATAGTATATTTGAAATGTATAAAATTGGTCAAATAACTTTGTTAACAAATAGTTTCTTATCAAATTTTCAATCCTTGCACAACAATTACCACAAAAGAACTACAAGACACAGCCATTTATGAAAAAAACAATAATTTTTATTTTTCACTTTTTTATCTGTTTCTATTATTCGCAGAATTTCAAGATAGATTATCAACTTTTATACAAAGAGGACTCTTTGAGTGCTGAAATTTCTAATAAAAACATGGTTTTATTAGTTCAAGGTAAGCAATCGAAATTTCTAACATCAAAACAATTTACGGCAGATTCACTTTCATTATCAAAATCCAAAACTCAAATACTTGGTGATTACAGTTTTTTGGTGGTAAACCACGAGAATAATTTAAGCTACAAATACTATTATTATCTTAAAGATATTTATAGAACAAAAGAGATTGTAGAATTAAAATGGAAAATTCTTCCTGAAACAAAAACTATTGATGGATACCATTGCACAAAAGCATTTTCAAATTATAAAGGGAGAAAATGGACTGCGTGGTTTACACAAGATTTACCAATTCAAGCTGGACCTTATATCTTCCGTAACCTACCTGGTATGATAATTTATTTAGAAGACTCAACAGGATCCTACAGGTTTATATTAAAATCTATTTTGAAAAACCCTGATAATGTGGATTTTGAAAATGAATACAAAAATGCCTTAACAATTTCTCAAAAAAAATTACAAAAACTTTTTTTAGAATATTATGCTGACCCTTTAAAAGAGTTGAAACTTGAAAAAGAAGACACCAAATTTGTTGATGAAAATGGAAAAGAGATAAAACCAGACTATAGAGAAATAACAAAAACTATCCAAACTAATTTGAAAAAACACAACAATCCTATAGAATTATCAGAAGCTGTAAAATATCCCGATAAATAATTTTTTGAAACCCTTTCCACTCTACCTCCAACCCGACACAAAATGCCAAACATTCGCAAATACCAAAATAGAAACTACAAAATAATTTGTAAAGATTGCGGTCCTACTTGTTTACAGATTATTGCCAAGTATTACGGTAAAGAAATTTATAAAGAAGATTAGATAAACTGACAGAAAATACAAATTTTTCCAATTTAAAATCTTCTTTCACTTATGGTCTTTTTTGGCTATCTTGGTTTGCATGGAAAACGGCATTTATAAATCATACTCTTTTTTAAGTTCCGAAAGAAACTCATCATTATCTTGATATTCCGAAAGCGGTAAATCCTCCTGATTGTCGAGGTTTTTTTTCTGTTGTTCGGAGAGTTCGTAAACATCTTCTTTTTCCTTTTTGTATTCTACTCCTAAAAGCTCTAGAAATTGCAAAAAGAAAGAGGTTTTATTGTCGGGAATAGCTACATTAAAAATGGTCATACTTAAGAAATTTAAAATTTTGATAGATAAACTATCTCTTACTTGTGCGAAGTTAAGATAAATAAAGGAAATTATTAAATTTCACATTACTTTTGTTGGAGTATTTTTTGTAATATGACATTTTGATTTTGGCAAAAATAAGAAATAAACTACTGAAATTTAGAAATTTTGGTATATATTTATAAAATATTTGCACCTACATTTGTCTTGTCAAAATAATATTAAAAATTTTTTATTATGAAAAATCTAAAAAAACTTTCGAGAAACG
>JAFDZJ010000456.1 GCA_018266965.1 Bacteroidota bacterium | reverse complement strand
GACACATTTGTGGTTAATTAAAGATTGGCTCTCAGCATCAACATTTGTGGTGAAAATCGCCACCTTCGCCAAGCCCGAAACCGTTACCGGCAAGTGTATGACGACACCGCAACCATTGAACAGACGACTAAAGATTGAACATTAACACAAGGACAAAACATTTTGACAGTTGGACAACATACAGACCATATTTCAAGCGGACAACGAGTAAGCCGACACTCATTGCCGACCCAATGTTTTTTATTTTTTTCCCACCCGCATTTTTTAAAAACAATTTTATGCCGCCCCGCAAGTGGCACATTTGGCTTTGCCCCTACCCACAAAGCCGACCCTTCGCAAAGCCAAAAGAGCCACTTTTTTGCCTACGCACAAGGACATACACCAAGAATGAATAAATTAGCCATATGATTTTAGACAACGAGAACGAAAACCTAAAAGTCCACGAGTGGATTTCAAAATATACACAGACAGGAAAACTATCTATCGTGACTGGATATTTTACTGTTGGTGCATTGGCTTATTTATCAAAAGAAACAAAAGACAAAATTTACGAATATAAATTTATACTTGGCGACATTGTAAACTTTGACTTCGACAAGGACAGAGCACTCGACCTTTTAAACGAAGACATCAACATTGACGCATCGTTAAAACTTAGCAAGGTTGCACAAGAAGCTGTTGCATTTTTAGAACTTGACAAGGTAAACGCAAAAACACTGGAACCAAATTTTTGTCACGCAAAGGCATACTTATACAAACACAACGACAAAGACCCACAAAAGGACTATTACATTTCGGGCAGTTCAAACTTGACAGAAGCAGGCGTTGGTTTAAAGACAACCAACAACGTTGAATTAAACATTGGGAGTTTTGGTTCAGACCCACAATACAACGAGTTAATAAAATGGTTCGACAGTTTGTGGTCAAGACCACAAGCCCACGACTATAAAACCGTTGTTGATGGCAACGGTGGTGTAAATCGTATTCCTTTCAAGAAATATCTGATTGACGAAATCAAAAAAATATTTACAGAGTATTCTCCAAAGCAACTTTATTTCAAAGTGCTTTTTGAATTGTTTGGAGACGAACTACTGCTTGAAAAAGATAATCCTGAATTCAATCGTCAAATCGGACGACTTGAAAATACAGTAGTTTACAATTCACTTTATGAGTTTCAGCAGAAAGGTGTTTTGAGTTTGATTAAAATGCTTCAGAAACACAATGGAGCAATTTTAGCCGATGCAGTGGGTTTGGGTAAAACCTGGACTGCTTTGGCTGTAATGAAATTCTATCAATTGCAGGGACGTGAAGTAATTTTGATTTGCCCCAAGAAACTGCAATACAATTGGAGAATTTATCAGAAGAATCAAAACTCAAAATTTGAAAAAGACCAGTTTGAATATTTCCTTAGGTTTCATACTGATTTGACTGACGACCTAATGGAGAAATATCACGACAGAGCAGACAAACTTTTCATCAATGAAAAGCCCAAACTGTTTGTAATTGATGAAAGCCACAATTTGCGTAACGATAAATCCAAACGCTACAAATTTTTGGTTGACCAAATACTTTCACAAAATGAGGATGTAAAAGTGCTGATGCTTTCGGCTACGCCCATCAACAATTCGTTGATGGACATTCGGAATCAATTCAAATTGATAGTTGGCGGAAATGCAAAAGGATTTGAAGAATCATTGGACATCAAAAATATTGATTACACCTTCAGGGCTGCACAAAAGGCATTCAACGAATGGACGCAAGAACCCGACCCAAAGATTGGCGAGTTTATTAAAAAATTGCCACCTAACTTTTTCAAACTGACAGATTCTTTAACTGTTGCCCGAACTCGTAAAATGATTGAAGGACATCAGGACGGTTTGGAGTTTCCGAAAAAGTCAAAGCCCGAAAATATTTTTGTTACACCAAAGCAAATCGGAAACTTTGAAAGTTTTGAAGAACTATTCGACCATTTTCCGCCAATGCTATCTGGCTATCAACCTTCATTCTATATTGATGAATTTGAAGATGCCGACATTTTGCACGATGAAAAGCAGCGTGACCATTTCTTGGTAAAGATGATGTATATATTGTTGGTAAAACGGTTGGAATCTTCTTGGTTCTCGTTTCAATCAACGGTTGAAAAAATATTGGCTCATCATCAAAATGCACTCGACAGAATCAAACAATATCAGGAAACCAAAAAGGAAACTGGTTGGAACGAAGCCCAACCTTCACTTTTTGACGATGATGATATTTTAGCTCAAATAGAGGATTTTACTTTAGGAAAGAAACGTAAAACCCGATTGGTTGACATTGACCGTTCGGGCAATATAGAGAACTATAAAAAAGATTTAAAAGCTGATATTGAAGCATTGCAATTATTACAATCGAACTTAATTCAGTTTGAAAGGAAAATTGCAAAGGAAATTAAGAAGCCGAGAAACCACAACAGCGAAGACGATAAATTGGAAACGCTGATTAACCGAATAGTAAAGAAAAGACAAGCTGGTGAAAACGGTGGCAATGCCAAAGTTTTGATTTTTACGGTTTATAAAGACACTGCTTTTTATTTGTTTGAGCAATTAACCGCAAGAGGTTTTGACAAAGTGGCTGCTGTAAGTGGTGACACATCAATCGTTTGGAACGAAGAAGGAGAAACCAAAAAGTATGAACCTATTTTGGAACGCTTTGCTCCTTTCACCAAACTATTCAGAGAAAAGGAATGGCAATTTGAGCCATCAAGCAAAGAACTTTCATTGAACCAACAATTTGACGAGTGGCAACATTGGATTGCAGAGAATGACAAACGGACGTATGAGAAACTACAAAACCCTATTGATATTCTCATTGCTACCGATGCTTTGAGTGAAGGACAAAATTTGCAGGATTGTGATTTGGTCATCAACTATGATATTCACTGGAATCCAGTTCGTGTTATTCAGCGAATGGGTCGTATTGACCGTTTGGGTTCGCCAAACACAAAAATATTTGGCATTAATTTCTGGCCATCTAACAATATCAACTCTTACTTGAATTTGCAAGGTAGAATTGAACAGCGAATGGCTGCAATGAAACTGGCTGGTTCGGAAGTTCATTTGGATTTCTCCGACACTTTCAAAGAAATGGCAGAAGATGAAAATCTAGAGCAAAAACAAAAAGCAAGAATGTTGGAGCAAATGCAATCTTCCTGGGATGAAATTGACACCGAAAAATCATTAGGCTTTGACGATTTCTCATTAGAAACTTTCCGTCAGGAATTATTGGAAGAACTAAGAAAGAATGAACAGTTTTATAAATCGCTTCCAAACGGCATTTACACAGGTTTTAAAGCCAATCCCGAAGTTTGCCCACAAGAGGGTTTAATCGCTTTATTGGGCTATCCAAGCAAACCTGCAAAAGCGAATAATTTTGAATACAAGGGTTACGAACTCATTTACATTGACCACACGGGCAAATCGGTTTTCTTAAACCAAAAAGAAGTTTTGGAAGCATTGGCAAAACACAAAGATGAAGTTCGGTTTGTGCCAAAAGCCATTGACCAAGGCGAACCAAAATCTATTGAACATCTATCCGCTGCTTTGTCCGCTTGGTTAAAAAGTCAGGCAACCGAAGAAGAAGTTCAGGAAGATGGAACGATAAAACAAAAAATGGGCAAAGCTTCATTGGATATGTTGAACAAACTGAAATCAGGAAGCAAAACAACAATTCAAAAATTAAAAGAGGAAGGTTCTGCTTCGCAAAAATTCAATAAAGACAATTTCGATTTAATCACTTGGTTTATCATAAGTAAGTAATGAATTCAATCTCAAAATTCCATAGCGAACCATTCATAGATGCCCTGAAAGCATTTTTTGAAGAACTGAAAGTGCCCGTTGATTATTTGGCAGACGAACCCGCATCAGCAAATGACATTTTAGGCGATCGCTTTAAAGCCACCAACGAAGCACATAAACTTATTGAAGATGTATATGCTTTGGGTATGGTGAACGATGCCATTTTTGAAGGAACAGAAACATTCAAAAATTTAGCACAGGTAAAAAAACTAAAAGCCGATTATGATGGCTTGTTACTTTTTGGCGTTACTCTTAAAAGCAGAAAAGACGGATTGCCTATCACTAGAAGCCATTTAGCTGAAATTACAAGAGCTTTCAACCTCACTTTCCCTTACACACCTGTTACCATTATTTTCAAATACGGCAGCCTGATTTCGTTTGCCAACAGCGAACGCATACCATATAAACAGGAATGGCGTGAGGGTGAAAAAATTGGTAAGGTTTCTTTGCTCAAAGACATTGATACCACACAACCACACAGAGGGCATTTAGCGATTCTGAAACAATTGGTTATTCCTACCACAGGAAGCAAAGCCGTTAAAAGTTTTACGCAGTTGTATTCTTACTGGCAATCGGTTTTCTCGATTTCAGTTCTCAATAAGAATTTTTATGAAGACATCATTGCTTGGTTCAACAAAGCAGTAAAAGACATTAAAATTCCTGACCAAACCGCAGGTTCTGAAAAGCACAAAGATTTTACGGTTCGGCTTATTGCCCGCTTGATTTTCATTTGGTTTTTGAAAGAACTCAAAGTGGTGAAAGATGATTTGCTTTTGCCCGAATTTGAAAACGGTGAAGAAAACGACCTGATAAAACCAAAAAGCAAAGGAACTGGGTATTATAAATTCATTCTTCAAAATCTATTCTTCAATGCACTGAACAGCGAAAAGAAAGACCGTGATAAAAAAGTGTTTGATGTATATGCTGCAAACTTTACCGATGAAAAATCCATCAAAGAAGCCATTTTCTTTTCACCTTACCTAAATGGTGGTTTGTTTGATATTCACCCAAACGACTGGTGCGAATTGGGCAAAGTAAACAATGCCTTTGCAGTGCCCGACACCTTGTTTTTAGACAAAGAAAAAGGATTGAACAGCATTCTTGCCCGATACAAATTCACCATAGCAGAGAATACTCCGCTTGAAGAAGAAATTGCCGTTGACCCTGAAATGTTGGGTAGGATTTTTGAAAACCTTTTGGCAGAACAAAGCGATGACACCAAAGAAGCAGCCCGAAAAAATGCAGGTGCTTTTTATACGCCCCGTCCTGTGGTTTCTTATATGTGCCGAAGCACTTTGCTAAAACACCTTGATACCGAAATAAAGCCCGAGAACAGCAAAGCTATCATCAAAAAACTTTTGGAAACCACGGTGCTTGACCCTGCTTGCGGTTCGGGTGCTTTTCCAATGGGTATGTTGGAAGAAATGATGCAAGTGCTAACTACCGTTGACCCCGAAGGCAAAGTGTGGGTAGCAGAAATGATGAAATCGAAAGACGATGAGTTTAGAAATCATATTTCTGAAATGTTTGCCGATGGGCAAATCCGCTATGTGAAAAAATTAGGTTTGTTGCGAAGCTGTTTATTTGGTGTGGACTTGTTGGAATATGCCATTGAAATTACCAAACTACGTTGCTGGCTTTCATTAATTGTAGAACAAAGAGTTGACTTCTCAAAAGAGAATTACAATCTGAAACCTTTGCCCAACCTTGAGTTTAAGTTTTACAAGAAAAACTCATTATTGAGATTTTATAAAGACCAAAATATAAATCAACTTATTGATAAAATTGATAATGAAAAGCTTTTGAATGAATTGGTTAATCTCGAAAATCAATACTTCATTGCCAAAAGCGACCGACACGGAACCAAAGAAGAAATAAAAGGAAAAATAATTAAACTGCTTGAAAAGATTGTTGATAGCAAATCAGATGCAATAATGAAGGAGTTGAACGCTGCTCAAAATATAGTAAATTACTTAGTAAGCAACCGAGCGCCAACTACTGAAATTAATAAAGCAAAGAAAAAGGTAGAATCACTTTCAAATGAACTAGGAGAATTGGCTGTTTTCCGAAATTCTATTAAGGATTATTTTATAGAAAGAGTTGTGTTTCCAGGTATTTTCAATAAAGAGAGTAAAAATCCTGGCTTTGATATAGTTATTGGCAATCCACCATATGTTAACACCAAGCTCATTAGCAAAATGGGTTTGACTAAGAAACTGGAAGAGGAATATGGATTTTGCGATGACTTATACAATCACTTTACTTTCCGTGGGCTTGAATTACTCAAAAACGGAGGAATTTTAAGCTATATCACATCTGATACTTTCCTAGTGATTATGACCAAAGAAAATATGCGTAGGCTATTTATTGGTGCTGGAAATAAAGACGGTCAAATACAATTTGAAGAAGAACGCCTTTGCAAACTTCTTGAAATTGTAAATACACCCAAAGCATTTGCGGCTATGGTTGACACCGCCATTTTCACACTTGCCAAAGTTAAGCCAACCCCAAAAGATCAAATGAACTATATTGATTTGCGTTTCCCAAAGGCGGAAACATTTGGCATTTCGGAGGCAGAATGGGAGAGTATTAAAAAAAGCAGTGAGAACCTTGCTGGTTGGGAAAAAGTATTAAACACTGCTTTTGGAGAATTGGGTAGAGATGGTTCAAAAGAAATCAAATGGGTTGATTCACATACCTGCGATGATAGAACCGTGCTAATTGATGAGCATAGTAAGCTAACCAAATACAGAACAGACCTATTTCTTTATCACAATTCCTTAAACTATTCAATTTTCCCACCATCAAAATACAACTCCGATCTATTTGACAAAATAGTAAAACCCGTTTGGCCAACCTTTAAACAATGGTGGCCAAAAGTAGAAACAAGCAGAAAGTTAGAACATAACCGAAATGAAATTGGTAAATACCTTTCAAAACTTAAACCAAAAGACTATACTTTTTTAGGGGTTCTTGCTGACGGTGGAGTTGGATTGCAGACAGGTGATAATGGTAAATTAGTTGGAATAATAAAAGGTAGTAAGCCTACTGATTCTGTTATTGAAGCTCGACCTAAGAAACTTCTTAAAGCAATTGAAGATGAACCAAAAATTAAAAAATATTTCCCCCAACTCAAAGGCCTTTCAAGCTTAGATGACACAAAAGAACATTTAGCAGAATTAAAGGAAGCAGAAATAAGGGAATTATTTGATAGTATAAAAGAAAGATTTGGAAGTAGAATATTGGGGAAAGGCTTTATTTATAGAATTGTATCGACAAAAGAAATAAAAGAAATCGAATCGATGTCTGATGTCGAAAAAGAAAACGGCATAAAGTCAGAAAAAGAAGTATTTGTCAGATATGATAAGGGCGACAGGGATGGAAATAAATGGCTAAGTGACACTCCTTTTGTCATTAATTGGAATAAGGAATCTGTTGCTTGGCTTAAAGATAATTCTGGAAAATCTGGAACAGGAATGCCCGTAGTTAGAAATCCACAGTTTTATTTTAAATCAGGATTTTCTTGGAACTGTATTAATGGCACAAGAAATACTAATAGTTTTAGATTTAAGTTTATTTACCCTTCTGTTAATGATGTTCAAGGAATGAAACTTAGTTTAAATCCTGCTGCATCACATTTACTTTCGGAGAAGTATATTGTTTGTATGAATAATTCGTATCTGGTAAATAGGCTAAGTGAAGCATTCATAAATTTTACTGTTGCATTTCAAATAAACGATACAAGACAAATCCCAATCATCATCCCCACCAAAGAGGAATTGAAAGCATTTGAGAAAAAGTATGACCAATGTTTTGCCATACAAGAAGAATATTTTGCAGGTGAAATAGATAAAACAGAGGCAAGAAACCAACTCCGCCCCATAGAAGCTAAAATAGACGAAATGGTCAACAAACTTTACGGCATAGAAGCCAAAGAAGAAATTATTTTGGATGAATTGGAAGAGGAAGTTTTAATAACAGAAGAAACGGAAGAAGATGAAGATTAAAATGAAAAGTAAGAAATGAGCATTTCAAAGCAACTCATCAATGGGTTCATTAAATCGGAATTAGAACTGTTCAAGAAGCAGTTTGATGAAAGTCCTGTTCCTGAAATTCAGGATGATAGAAGTTTAGCTATTGCTTGGCTTTGTTACTATTTTAAGGAAAGTGTGAGCAATGAAAACTCATCTGCCATTATTAAGTTTGTTGATGACGTCTATTCAAGAGACAACTACAGCACGCACGGTTGGTTTCGAATTTCAGCCCTTCAAGCCGCTGCTTTTATTCTGACTTCAGATATATATTATGCGAACTCGTTAATTCAGCATATTGATTGTGGTCAAGGCTGGGCAAGAGGCTTTATTATTGAAAGTGCTGGTATTATTTGTCCGCTAATCTCGTTTGACAACCCACAATTAAAAGAAGCTACCGAAACTAATATCAAATATTCTCACGCCTATTACGAAGAAAACATTATCCTATACTTACCTACTAAAGGCAAATCTGAAGAAAAGATAAAGTGGTTAGAATTTCAAATCAGCATTGACGAAAAAGATTATCATAAGGAGTTTCTCAATAGACTTAAAAGTGCAGGAAGATTAAACCAAACAGGTTTTTTCGTAAGGACCTTTAGCAAAGCCAAGTCTTATCTAATTTTTAAAATGTTAAGCCGGCCTTCGTTTGCCGAAGTTCAACCAAAGCTTTTTGATGAAACAGATATTAATTTCAATGCTTTAACTGACCTTGAAAAGAAACACCCTTTAAGCGACTATTATATTGATTTAAGTTTTTTGAACAATGAGAAATAGCCCACGCCATTTGCAAGCACATTGTCAAAGCCACACAAGCCCAAGCACAGACCAAAGCTTTGTCAAAGAGCTTGCAAAGCCAACGCAAGAAAAATTGTTTTTAAAAAATTTCCCGGCCCTTCAAGAAAAAAAACGCAACGCACAACCCGACACGACAATGACACTGAAACTCAATACTGACAATGGTTTGCAAAGACAGACGACAGAACACCAGCCGGTAACAGCGGTTTGGCGTAATGGCGGGTTCAGTGCTTCGTATGACAGTTTTGTGGTAGGTTCAAGTGCAGTTCTTCGATTGAACTTTTGTGCTAAAAAT
>JAFDZJ010000455.1 GCA_018266965.1 Bacteroidota bacterium | reverse complement strand
GTACTGCTTTTAGTTTTTTAGCATTGGTCAAATTTCCCTTATGTGCAACAGAAAGTATAATTTAGTCGTACTCGTTTTTGGCAAAAGAAGGTTGGAAATTATATTTTTTCTTATCACCAGCTGTTGTATATCGGGTATGTCCAATTACAGAGTTTCCCATGAAAGCTTCCGGATTGTGAATGTCTTTATATACATCTAATACCAATCCTTCGTCTTTTATATTGTTAATTTTCCCATTGTTGGAAACCGAAATACCACAAGCTTCCTGTCCACGATGTTGGAGAGCAAACAGTCCGAATTGCGAAAGAGAAAAAGTATCCACATGATTTTCTGAGTACATTCCAAAAATTCCACATTCTTCATTTGGGGCATCAAATCTTTCTTCTTGTTGGGATCGCAATAGATTTCTGCCATAACTTCGGTATTGAAACTGGGCTAGATAGTCTTTTTTATGTTTAATAATATCTTTCATTATTACACTACAATAGTGAAATTATTTGTTTAAAACTTTTTTCAAACGGTTATATATTTCCTCATAAGCTTCGGTAACTTCGCCCAAATCTCTACGGAATCTATCTTTGTCCAATTTTTTCATGGTATCTTTGTCCCATAATCTGCAAGTGTCTGGCGAAATTTCGTCTGCTAGGACTATTTCTCCATCGGCAGTTTTTCCTAATTCTATTTTGAAATCTACCAATATAATGTTCATTTTGTCGAATAAGTCAATTAACAATTCGTTGATAACATCTGTCAATTCGTACATTTCGTCTAGTTCATCATAGGTTGCAGCTCCTAGGAAAACAGCATGATGGTCGTTGATAAGCGGATCTCCCAATTCGTCTTTTTTGTAGCAAATATCGAAAATAGTAACAGGTGATTTTATACCTTCTTCTACTCCTAATCTTTGTGCCATGGAACCAGCGGAGTAATTTCTCACCACCATTTCTAGAGGGATAATATTTACTTTTTTTACCAATTGCTCTCTATCATCAAGTTGTTTGATAAAGTGTGTAGGGATTTCTTTTTCTTGTAGATACTCGAATATAAGGGTAGAAATAGCATTATTCAACTCGCCTTTTTTATCGACTTGTCCTTTTTTTTGTGCATTGAAAGCGGTAGCATCGTCTTTGTATCTTACGATAACTTCGTTGGGATTGTTGGTTTCAAAAACTTGTTTTGCTTTCCCTTCGTAAAGCATTTGTCCTTTTTCCATTTTTATTTTACTTTTTATTTTTTACTTTTAATTCTTTATTCTTTTATAAATTGTTCGTAACTATCTAATTTTGCTTTATCAATATTATAATTTCCTTTTTCATCTTTACAAATTATCACACTATCAAAACCTAGCTCGTTCATTTTTTCTATGGTCAAAAGTTCGCCTTCTTTTACTTGAAAAACTTTTCGTAATAACCAATCCGATAAGGCTTTGTTTGGATTAGTCATCAATGCTTTCGAGTTATCTTGACAAACTTTTGCAGAAAATACTTCTCCTGTCGGAATTTTCAACTCAAACAATTTGTCTCGTTCAGGGAAAAAGTTCGGAAACTGTCTATGAATTTCAGCTGGAATAGGGATATAAACCTCTCCAAAATCCCGTTTTCTTCCTAATGCGTTCCATTGGTTTAAACCGCTAAACATAATGATAAATAATTTCGCTTAATCCTCCTTCGTGTTCATGCATTATCATTTTTGAAATCAAAAAATCTATTTTCTGCTCAATTTCTTGTTTTGTTTCAATGTTATTTAAAAAATCTAAATCGTTTTCGTTCTCAAAAAAATGAAAATATAATTCATCTTTCATCAAATCAGAATAACTTCCATTTTTACTTTGAATGCATTGCTTGAAAATTTCTATTTTATCTTCGTAACTTAACATATATCAGCTATTAAATGATATTCTTTAACTTCTTTTGATTTAATTATTCTTTCTTCAAATTTAAGATTTTTTAATGGATTGTCTATTGTTAAAAATGTTGGTAAATCATCTAAATTTAAGACCAAAGTAACGATATAATCCTTTTGATATTCTTTGGCTTTTATAAATTCATTTTCCGTGAGTCGAAATCTTCCTTTTTTAGCTCTAATTCCTTTGACTTCGGCTAAAAATGAATTTTCATTGACATTGATTTGAAAATCATAACCATCTCCATACAAACGAGCATCTTCAATAATTCCATTTTTAAAAATATCAATTGAATTATAATTGTTTATAAAATACAATTCCGCTTCCAATCCTGTTTCTTGAAGTTTTTTAAACCTTGATTTTACAATTGGCTTTACTTCAACAAAAATATCTTTAATCTTAAAGTTATTTTTTAAAAATAACTTCACAATATTTGAATATCCAACAGCATTTTCATTCCCAAACAAGCTGTCAATCAATAATTTTCTGTGAATATAAGCATCACCTTTTTGCCACCAACCTTTCCTGCTATTTTTAAAAAATGGGTCAAACAAATCCATTCTATTTTTTACTACACTTCCTGTTTCAACAATCCCTAATTCAACAAAATATTCAAAAAAAGACTGCTTAGTTTTAAATCCAAATTGCTTTATAAATTCATTATCAAATTTGGCTAATCCATAACCTAATAAATTTAGAATTTCATAATTTTCGTGTTTATTTCCTTTCGTTTCCATTAGATTAAGCAATAAATTTAAAGGAATAATTTTTAGGTGTTGGAAACGGAACATTTTCAACTTCAAACAATAATTGTTGCAGAGCTTCTTCAGCAACTATTGAAGTGTTGTTTTCAATTTTATATTCAACGAAATTTTTGAGTATCGATACGGCTTCCTTTTTGTAGTGTTTGGAAACTCCGTTGTGTATGTTGTGAAGATAATGAGTTAATACGGCTTTTTCTTCTTCCAAAGGTGTTGCTAGTTTTATTTGATAACTTTTGTCATCAAATTCAAAAATAGATATTTTTTCATTTACCAACATTCTTTTTCAAGTGAATTACATTCTAAAAAAATGGAAAATTTATTTTGCAATTGTATTATTAATAATTTGAATTGTGGATTATAAAAATCTAAATCTGTAATTCAAATTTATTAAGATGCAAATTTAATGAAAATTAATGAGAAAATTGATAGGTTGTCCAAACTTAAATTCAAAAATAACAGTTTTATTTTTTTATAAATTTCAGTGCTTGTTCATCTATCAAAAGCCAATAATTCCCGGAAGTTAGATGATGAATATCGATATGGTTTTCTTTTATAAACGGGTTGATTGTTTCCGAAATTTTCCTAAAATTAACATCAAAAATACTTGCCTTTTTTATTTGTTGTATGTTTTTTCCTTGTATGTACAATATGTTTTCAGCTGGATTAGGAAATAGCGTAAAAGAATTGGTATTATTGATTTTTACTTCACTAGACTGCAAACTTCCTAGTCCTTCGCAATAGTTCATAGGATAGGATTGCCATTCGGAAATATCGAAAATTGGATTAGGTTGTAGTATAGTAGCTTTTCTATACAAAGAAACATTGTTGTTAGTATTAGAAGTATTTTTCAGACCGACTGCATCTATTGGATTTCCTTTGTAGCTTAGTTCTACATACTGAGAACCTGTAAAAGTAAGTGGTGTAGATGCGGTTACAAATTTTGCTTGTGCCATTGGAAAACAAGCCAGATTAGCATAAGGATTGATAATGACAAATGTTTCTCCTGCTGCAACTTTTCCTTCTAGTTGAAAGGCATTGGAAAAATAATAAGTTGCAGAGGTAGAATTGTAATTTTGTATATTGAGTTTGTACCCTTCCAAATTTACTTCGTGTCCTGTTTGGTTGGTAATTTCTAGGGCATTGTTGAAAACAGAAGTGGTAGAACTTGTGGTTCCTTCTATATATTTGGTAATTCGTAAATCCTTTGCAAAACTACTATTGGCTTGGGTAGATACTGTGGTAGTACTAAACGAAGAGTCCAAATACGAATTGTTATAGGATTTTATGGTAATAGTATAGTTGGTATTAGGAGAAAGATGATCTACAATATAATTGGTATTGGAAGTATATCCGTGCAATACGCCATCTACATATACTTTGTAACCAATTACACTGGTATCGTTATTGTTCCAATTCAGTTTAGCAAAATTGGCACTAGTCTCGGTTATAGTAAGATTTTGCGGAGCAATTGGAGTGGTATTACTTGGAGTTTGGTTCCAGATCATATCCACCCATTCCGGATGGTCTATAAATGGATTTCTATTTTTTTGAATACCATATACCAAATTATTTCTATCAATTTCTCTTTGCGAAACAGGATCTTGGTTGTGCCATTGCAACATCAAATTGAGGAACCACGAGTCAAACGCTCTTTCTTCGGTACCATTCAGTGGATTGGTATCATTGGCATTAGTCGTTCCTGGATAAAAATTGAATGTTCCTAATTTTCCTTCGTATCTTACTGCAAAATAGAGCATTGTCCTAGCGATATCTCCTTTGAATTCGTCGATTGGTTCATAGACTCTACCTGTGTAGTATGAGGTATCAGCATTTTTTCCTATTTTGGAACTATTGGTAAAAATATAAAAGACATTGGAAGGTACAGTTGTACTTACACCATACGGATAGTTACTCCTTAATTGATTAATCCTAGCATCTGTTGGAACCACAAAAAACAAATCCGAATACATAGGATACTCCGAATTGAAAGTACTCTGTGGCATCATGTGTTCTCTATTGTAACCTTGTCCTTCGGCAGAGGAAGAACCTATTAAGTTTCCTACAGAATAAGAATAAGCATCTGGACCTGTTGGTATTTCGGAATAAATATCCAAAATAGAATTGTCATTCTCATAATACTTGTCCAAATCTGTAATCCCATAATAATTGGGCAAATCACCATAATGCCAATTATAATTTTTGATGATAAGCTCATGCAATTTAGATTTCAATGAATATCCGGTAAGTCCTTGTGTACCATTGTAATATCCAGCAGGTATTTGTTGTGCAGAAAGAAATAATGGAAGTATAGAGAGAATAAAATATAATTTTTTCATTTTAAAATTTAAAGTTCACAAAAATATTGATAAAATATTCATTAACAATGAAAAAGAAGTTTAAAATTATGTTAAAATTTGTTTAAATGACTATGATATTTTTTTAAAGACCGAATAGCATTTTTTACTAAAATTTAACCTAAATTTGTTCTCTTTCTTTAAAAACAAAAAATATGTTACAAAAATTAGCCGCATCGGAATTGGTGCTGAATGATGATGGAAGTGTCTATCATCTAAATCTATTGCCAGAGGATATTGCAGGAAAAATTATGCTGGTCGGCGATCCTGACAGAGTACCCAGAGTTTCCAAATATTTTGATAAGGTAGAAATCAAAAAAAATAAAAGAGAATTTTATACTCATACCGGAACTCTTCGTGGCGAAAGAATTACGGTAATGTCCACCGGAATTGGTACAGAAAACATCGATATTGTGATGAACGAGCTAGATGCTTTGGTAAATATAGACCTAAAAAACAAAGAAATAAAAACCGAAAAAAAAGCCTTACAACTTTTCCGAATGGGTACTTGTGGAAGTGTAAATCCTGAAATAGAAGTGGACAATATGTTGGTTACACAAAATGTAGTTGGCCTAGATGGATTGTTGCATTTTTACCAAGATTATAATTTTGAAAACGAATTTTCCAAAAAATTTCTTGCCGATTTTCCTTATGACAAAATAAAACCAATGCTCTATTTTTCCCAATGGGCAGAGGAACTTTCCGGTCTATATGCAGATGCCAAATACCACGGAAATACTGCTACTTTCCCCGGGTTTTATGCTCCACAAGGAAGACAACTTAGACTAAATGCTTTAGACGAAAATTTCCTAGAAACGCTCAATAACCTTGGCGTGAGTAATTTTGAAATGGAAACATCTGCCATCTATGCTTTGGCTAAATTATTGGGACACAAAGCTATCACAGTGAATGCTGTAATTGCCAACCGAAGAAGAGGAGAGTTTTCTGCTGACCACCATCAATCCGAAAAAAACATGATAGAATGGGTATTGGAAAGGATAATACCCTAAACCTATTAACAATAATTGATAAATAAAATTGAAACATCAATAACAAATCAAATTAATGTTTTAATTTCGCAATACAAATATAGTATTTGTTAAACCTTTCTACTCCTTTATTTTATTTTGTAAATAAAGGAGTATTTTTTTTTAAAGCATTACTGCTGATTATTAGGTCTAAATCATTATCTACCAATAACAAATACAGTAGGAATTTTGTGTAAATCTATTTTCGTTTTTTGCCACTCTCCTATTTTTTTTGTTTTTATAAATTCATCTTTCGGATGGTTGATATTAGATGCAATACACAATTTGGTATGCGGACTAAGGAATTTTGTTAATGACTCCAAAAGCTGATTATTTCTATATGGAGTTTCCATAAAAATTTGAGAATATCCAGTTTTTTGTACTAAATTTTCCAGCGATAGTATTTTTTGTTTTCTAGCAATTTGATCTATTGGCAAATAACCATTAAAAGAAAACTCTTGTCCATTGAACCCACTTGCAATCAATGCCAAGATAATGGAACTAGGTCCGTTGATTGGGACAACAGAAATATTATTTTCATGACACCAACTTACCATAATGTTTCCTGGATCTGCTATACAAGGCAATCCAGCTTCTGAAAGTAGTCCAAAGTCTTGTCCATTTTTCATGAGCTGTTGTGCTTCCTTCAAATCATTATTTTCGGAATATTTGTCCAAAATATACAATTTCAGCTCACTTTGCTTTTTTGATGGACAAAAAAACTTGATGACTTTTCTAGCCGTTTTCTCGTTTTCTACGAAAAAATAATCGGTTTTTTCAATATATTCAGAAATTGATGGAGCAAAATGTTGTAAAGGTGTTTCTTCGGAAAGATAAGCAGGAAGGAGAAATAACATATTAAATAATCATTAATTGAAAATATCTAGGTTTATCCCGTCATAAGAAGCAAAAACCATTTTTGGGTGCGAGTCTTGGTGGAAAATATTTCCAAAAGAATCTATTGCAATAGCTCCACAAAATCCATCAAAAGGCAACAATTCTTTAAAAGTTTTTGCAAAAGCCTCCTGTATCGGTTGTCCATCTGTAACCCTAGTTACAATTTTGGCAGCAACTGCTCCACTTACTATATCCTCTCCTACACCTGTACAACTTACTCCACAAAATTCGTTACAATAATTTCCTGCCACAGTTGCAGAGTCCGAAACCCTACCTACCAATTCGAATCCTTTGCCTCCGGTAGAAGTTGCTACTGCAATTTTCCCTTCCTTGTCCAGTGCTACACAACCAACTGTACCTTGTCTATTGGCATTTTTTTTCTCTTCGTATTCGGCTCTCCTTTGAGGTATTTCCGTAGAAAATTCTGGAAATCCTTGTTCTCTTGCGTATTGTGTTGCTCCATTTCCTGAAAGTATTCTATCATCAACTGTTAGTAATTTTTCTGCAACTAAAATTGGATTTTTTACTTTTTCTATATTGATGACACCACTCATTTTTTTACTTACCCCATCCATAATAGATGCACTCATCCTAATCTCTCCATCACTTTGTATTTGTGAGCCTATTCCTGCATTGAAGAGTGGATCGTTTTCCAATAACGAATTGGCAAAAACTACTGTTTCCAAAGCAGTGTGAGTTTCTAGATATTGATAAGCTTCTTTCACTATTCTTTCCATGGATTGTTGCTTATCTATTTTTGTTTGGTCGCATGTAGAGGACTCCGAAAAAAAGCCCCCATGAATGATTATTTTCATCTTTATTAAATTAGAATTGAATTAAATAAAATATTTTATTCATCTGCTGCTGAAAAACTTCCCACTTTGCTATATTGAGAATTATGAATTTCTAGGACTTTTGTTTCCATATCATAAGTATCGTATCTACTAATAACATGAGTAACTAGGTTGTTGATAGAAATTGGTTCGCCCATATTAACAGAAGTAAGGTTGGTGTCTTTTATTTCATTTCCATCAACCAAAATAACCAATCCGGAACCTATTGCTTCCATTTTTTTTCCTTCTTTTATTAGCAAACCCGTATCTTCTCCAAGTCCAACTCCCACTACCTGTGGATTGGATACTACGGCTTGAAAAAGCCTTCCTATCCTACCTCTCTGTACAAAATGAGTATCGATAATTATATCATTAATAAGACCCAGTCCACCTGTCATTTTTATTTCTCCTTTCAGCAATGCTTCCGAACTAGATCCTTGATAGATCATATTGGTAGAGGCAGCTGCAGCTCCTGCAGAAGTCCCGATGTATAAAAACTCTTCTTCTCTGTATTTTTTCAACATTAATTTATGAAAAGCAGTCCCTCCTATGATGGAAGATAATCTCAATTGATCACCTCCTGTAAAAAATACAACATCAGCATTTTCCAATCTTTCGAGTATGAAAGGATCATTGGCATCTGCTCTGTTGAGTATGTTAAGGACACCGACATTATTGGCATTTAGGTAGTTATATGCTTTCACATATTCCTCTCCTACCGTTTCAGGTATTTTTGATGCTGTGGGGATAATTTCTATTCTGGACTCTTCTTTATTAGCAGATTCTTTTATTAATCTTTTCAAAATTCCTTCTTCGAAAAAATTAAGATTTTTGGTAACATCTTTGTCAAATGTTTCTTCAGAAAAACTACCTTTATTGATTGCTCCACCTATGATAGCTAATTTACCTTTTATTTCCATTGTGTATTTTTATTAAAAAGAGGACGAATTTATAATAATTTTTTAAAATATAAAAATTTTATTTTTTACTTTTTTTTGTTTATTATTGTACCGAAACAATATTTTTTTCAAATTAAAAATACATTAATAGTATTGTTTTTAGAAAATTTATATAAATTTAACAATTGAAAAATTATTTAAAATGAAAATATTAAAAATACAAGCGTTGAGAGGACCCAACATTTGGAGCGTTACTAGGAAAAAACTTATTCAGATGAGATTGGATTTGGAGGAACTGGAAGAAAGACCAACCAATCTTATCCCCGGTTTCAGGGAAAGAATAGAGAAACTCATTCCATCAATGATTTCTCATAGATGTTCCGAAGCTAGAGAAGGAGGCTTTTTCTATCGTGTTGAAAAAGGAACTTGGATGGGACATGTGATAGAGCATATTGCACTAGAAACCCAAACCCTTGCAGGTATGGATACTGGATTTGGAAGGACTAGACAAACAAAGACAGAAGGAATTTATAATGTAGTATTCAGCTATATAGAAGAAGAAGTTGGCTTGTTTGCAGCCGAATCCGCCGTAAGAATTGCTCAGGCATTGATAGATGATGTGGATTATGATATTGAGGAAGATATACAAGCCATGCGAAAGATTAGAGAAAAAGTACGACTCGGTCCTAGTACAAGAAGTATTGTAGATGAAGCTATTGCAAGAGATATTCCTTGGATTAGGCTGGGTACAAATTCTTTGGTACAATTGGGTTATGGAATCAATCAAATGAGATTTCAAGCGACTATTACTTGTAAAACTAGCAATATAGCAGTCGATATTGCTTGTGATAAAGAAGATACAAAAAAACTACTCCAAAACAGTTCTATCCCTGTGGCTTCCGGAGATATTTGTGTAGATGAAGAAGATTTGGAATATACCATCAAAAAAATTGGTTTTCCAATTGTCATCAAACCTTTGGATGGCAATCATGGTAAAGGTGCATCTATCAATGTAAAAAACTTGGAAGATGCAAAAGCTGGATTAGCCTACGCCAAACAGTACAGTAGAAGAGTTATTGTAGAAAAATTTATTACAGGTTATGATTTCCGAGTGTTGGTAATAGACAACAAAATGGTTGCAGCTGCACTAAGAGAACCTGCACACATCATTGGAAATGGAAAAAATACCATACAAGAGTTAATAGATATTACCAACCTAGATCCTAGGAGAGGTTATGGACATGAAAATGTCCTTACAGAGATAGATGTAGATAGGGACACCAACGATATTTTGGAAAAGAAAAACTTAACTCTAGAAACGGTAATACCAAATGGAGAAAAATTATACCTGAAATCTACCGCCAACCTTAGCACCGGAGGAACTTCTATTGATGTTACAGAAATGATACATCCTGAAAATATTTTTATTTGTGAAAGAATTTCCAGAGTAATAGGATTAGATGTTTGTGGTATTGACATCATGGCGGAAAACCTAACCGAGCCACTCCGAGATAGTGGTGGAGTTGTATTGGAGGTAAATGCCGCACCTGGTTTCCGTATGCACCTCGCTCCATCCGAAGGCTTACCAAGAAATGTGGCAGCACCAGTTATAGATATGCTTTACCCTCCTGGTAAACCTAGTAGGATACCTATAATAGCTGTTACAGGTACTAATGGAAAAACTACCACTACCCGATTGATGGCACATATTGTAAAAAATTGTGGTTACAAGGTTGGTTTCACAACTTCCGATGGTATCTATATTCAAAATCACATGATGGAAAAAGGAGATACAACAGGTCCTATAAGTGCGGAATATATACTAAAAGATCCAACGGTAGAATTTGCAGTCTTGGAAACTGCAAGAGGTGGTATCTTGAGAGCTGGTTTGGGATATAGTAGATGCGATATAGCTATTGTTACCAATCTGCAAGGTGACCATTTAGGAATAAATGATATTGATACCATAGAAGATCTTGCCAATGTAAAAATGGTAGTTGCCAGAAGTGTGAAAAAAGATGGTTGGGCAATCATAAATGCAGATTGCGAAGCTAGTATGAATGCCTCCAAAGGTTTGAGTTGCAATATTGCCTATTTCAGTATGGACGAGGATTCTACAAATGCAAAAAGACTTTCCAAAGAAGGAAAAATAGTTGCCGTTTTGGAAAATGGTTTTGCTACCATAAAAAAAGGAACTTGGAAAATAAGAATTGAAAAAGTTAGTATGATACCTCTAACCTTGGGAGGAAAAGCAAAATTCATGATTGCTAATGTACTTTCTGCATCTTTGGCTGCATATCTTTGGGGGTTCAAAACGGAAGATATTAGCTTGTCGTTACAGACCTTTATTCCAGGAGCCGCACAAACTCCGGGTAGAATGAATATTTTTGAATTCAAAAAATTCAAAGTACTAATAGATTTCGCTCACAATCCTGCTGGATATTTAGGAATAGAGGATTTTCTATCTTCTGTGGAAGCGTCCAAAAAAATAGGTATTATCGCTGGTGTTGGCGATAGAAGAAATGAAGATATTATAGAATGTGCCACCATTGCAGGAAGAATGTTCAACCATATTATCATTCGACAAGAAAAACATCTTAGAGGAAGAACAGAACAAGAATTGATAGATTTGTTGCTGGAAGGAATACGAAAAGCCAATACCAATGTAACTTGGGAGATTATTCCAAAAGAAACTGAAGCCATAAAACACGCAATCAGTACCGCACAAGACGATTCTTATATTGTAGCCCTTAGTGATGTAGTTTCCAATGCTATCGAGGTTGTACAATCCTATTTGGATAAAGAGAATGAAAGTTAAATTTTAATTTTTTTATAATTATCAACAGCTTATTTCTAACAAAATAGGCTGTTTTTTTATAAGCTTGTTATGTATTTAATGAAGATTTTACGCAATGACGCAATAAGCTTATTGTTAGCAGCAATATTCGCCCAAAAACCGCAAAATCAAGAAACAAAAAAACCGTCGGCTAGGACGGTTTAGAATAGTAAACTGTTTACTTTAATAGCATAAAACTATCAGTACCATCACCATAGCAATGATTTAACTCTGAATAATTAACTGCATACGCTAAATCATCAATGAATTTCGATGTACGATTTAGTGAATTGGATTCAAATACCACTGTAACATTACCACCACAAGAAGAGGTAAATGAAACCGACCACAATTTCAACACCATTGCTATTAGCTTATCATTCTTATTAATTGTTACACTTTTTTGTTCTTGGGTAACAATGTCAATTTTCTTACTTTCAATTTTGTTATTAGCAAAAATTAGACTTGAAAGAGAAAAAACAGCGAAAATTAAAAGTTTTTTCATATTAGTTAATTTTTTATGTAAACCAAGTTTATAAAAAAAAATGTAATTAAAATATTTTTTTTCATTTATACTTTATCTTGCAAAATATCGCAACTAATCCAACAAATCTTTACTTGTCATATTAGGATTAGTTTTTAATTTTGACTTTAATTCTTTACCAGTATTGGTATCATATATTCTAATATTTGAGTCATCATATTGTTGATTAGGGTCAATGATGAATTGCTCCCTAGCTTTCAAAAACTTATCTTTTCTTTCTTCTAAAGCCACTACTTTCGGAAATTTAATATTGACAATTTGTGCAGAACTTTTTTCAATTTCATTTGCGAAAATTTTAATCGTTTTTCTTTCATTAAAAATTTCAATTATAAGTCCTGGTAATCCTTTAAATCTAAATGGACCTTCTGAAACAGAAATTTGCGGTGTAAACCATGCGTAAAAGACATTGTCTGTATCTGTAGTTGTTTTTGCTAAAATACAATCATAATTCTTGATTTTTTTCCTTTCGTCTAAAATTTCCCACTTTAAAGGAGGTTCTTTGTAAGAAAAAATATATCTGCCAATTGGCATATAAGCATATAATTCATCCCCAACCTTTGTAAATGCAGTTTTGTATCTTGGCGCTTTGGGCATATTTCCTAAATTAGCTCCTCCACTATTTTTCATTTCCATGGCTTTTTTATCAATAAAATCATAAAAGTTGAAAGATTCTTCACTATAAAAAACGGAATTTTTGTTATTAAATAAAAGTACATAATCAGCCAAATCTGCTTTATCATCTTTTATTGTGTCTGCACCATACCTAATTTTGTATTTTACTTTAGAAAAAGCTATTTGATTTTCATTAATTTGTCCAAAAATAATGTTTTGAATTAAT